>CAMLHT010000022.1 GCA_946479895.1 uncultured Gemmatimonadota bacterium
GGCGCGGTAGCCAAGTGGTAAGGCAGCGGTCTGCAAAACCGCTATTCGCCGGTTCGATTCCGGCCCGCGCCTCTTTCTTCGTATGGTGGTGGTCGGTGAATTCGCCTCATTTTCGTTCGGCCGCCGCCGTTGCGATCGCATTGCTGGCCGTTGCCGCCTGCGACCATGGCCCGAAGATCGGGCCGCCTGAGAAGATCACGAAGATCGGCGACGCGCAAACTGGAACCGTCGCCAGCCCGATCGCCATCCGGCCGGCGATCCTCATTCAGGACGCGGACGGCCGTGGAGTTCCCGGCGTCGCCGTGATGTTCTCGGTCTCGAGTGGCGGCGGAATCGTCACCGGCGGCGCGACGCAGACCGACGAAACCGGGACGGCGAGGGTCGAGGGCTGGACGCTGGGCACCACCGCTGGAGCGAATACCCTGGTCGCCAACGCGACCGGCGTCCCGGGATCGCCGGTCAGCTTCGTCGCCTCCGCGACAGCCGGCCCGGTGGCGACCATCGCCAAGGTGGGCACCGACCCCGCAACCGCGCCGGCCGGCGGCAACCTCGATTCGATCGCCGTTCGCGTCACCGACCAGTTCGGGAATCCGGTGGCCGGACAGACCATCAACTTCACCGTGACGCGGGGAGCAGGGACCGTATCGCCATCCAGCCGGCAGACGCTCGCCGATGGCCGCGCCGCCGCGCGATGGACGCTGGGTCCCGATGTCGACTCGACGAACACCGTGGTCGCGGCGCGCCCCGACGGATCGTTACCGGTGACGTTCAGCACCGTCGCCACGCGAGCCATCGCGAGCGTCCGGTTCGCCGAACGATTCCTCATCGTGGATTCCCTCGCGTCGATCACTCCGGCAGTGACCGCCTTCGACCAGGGCGGAAGCGCGGTGAATGGCGCGAGCATTTCACTCGTGGCACGCGCGGCGGGCATCGCCACCACCACCGCGACGACCGTCACCGGCGCCCGCGCAGGCCAGACCATCCTCGTGGCGCGGGCCACCGACAATCCGGCGGCATCCGACTCGGCGCTGGTAATCGTCGGCAACGCGGGGGCGCCGGTCGTGCGCCTGACGATGCCCGGCTTCGAGCTGAAGGCCGACACCACGTTCACCGTCTCGCTCATCGTCGACATGCGGTCGTCGCCGGCGACGATCGGCGCCACCACCATGCACGTGGTCTGGGATCCGTCAGTGCTGACCTTCGTGAGCCAGGTGGATGGCTCGACCGCCGGCTCCACGACGAATACGTCGTCGGTCGGAACCGGGTCGCTGACCTTCGCGTACGCCAGTGCCGCCGGCGTCGGCGGCGCCATCGAGCTGAAGAAGATCACATTCAGGGCGTCATCGACCGTCGGACGTTCGGGCACGCTGACCGCGAACGTCGTCGACATGTCGGCCGGACCGTCGAGCGGATTCGCCAATCTCGCGCCGATGACCGTGAGCGGGCTGTTTCCGGTGAGGATCCGCTGATGCGCGCCTCGTCACTCGTTTTCGCGATTGCCCTGCTCGGCGCGGTGACGGGCTGCGAGCGGCAGGACCGCCTGTCCAATCCGGACTCCACCGTCGCCGCACCGTCGGCGCCCGAGGAAGGGACTGCGTTCCTGAGCGTCTCCGACCTCTCGCCGAAGGATGGAGGCAGCGTTACCGTGGCCGGCTCCATCGCGCTCGGTGACTCGACGTCACTCGGGTCGTTCCGGGTGCGACTGGCTTACGACACCACGCTGCTCGCCTATCTCGAAGAGGTGCCGCTCCCAGGAATGATGCGAGTGGTGAACCCGACGCCGGGCGAGGTCATCGTCGTCGGAGCCACGTCGGGCACCTCGAGCGACGGCAGGCTGTTCGCATTGCGATTCCGCGTGCGGGACGCGGGCGGACTGGCATCGCTCGCCCTGCACGTCGACGAAATGAACGACGGATCCTTCACCAACCAGGCGCCGACCGTCCGCCGGGCTTCGCGCCTCGTGCTGGACCGGGCCCTCGCGCCAGTGACGATACAGAGATGAAGCTGACAATCACGGTGTTGACGATCGGCGCGCTCATGCTGCCGACTCCCGGAAACGCACAGGCGCCGTGCGCGCCGAGCCGGACTGCGCGCGGGGCGAGATTCCACGTCGAAGTGGTGCCAGCCGGCCCACGCGACACGGTGACGGTCGCGCGGCTGTGCCTCGCGCCCGGCACGCAGGGAGTGGGCAGCTACATGGCCGTCATCACGTACGACTCCACGCGGGTGCGCGCGGCGCGAGTCGATGCCGGCGGCGGCATGCAGGTGGCCAACGCCCGCGTTGCGGGAACGATCAGGATCGCTGGCGCTTCGCCGGGCGGCTTCGCCGCCGGCCAGCTGGCGTCGATGATCTTCAGGCCCGTCGGTTCGCGGCCGCTCGACAGGCTCACCCTGACCGTCACGGAAGTCAGCACGCCGGGTGGCGCATCGGTGCTCGGCGAGACGGTGGTCGAGGGGTGGCCGGCGAAGGCGCCGCGCCAGGGTGTCACTCAACCGCCGGCGATCGATTCCATTTCGCCGCGAGCCGCTGTCGTCGGCGCTGAGCGGGTAACGGATCTCGTCCTGTACGGAAAGGGATTCGCGGCGAGCGGAAACACGGTGCTCTTCGACGGTGCTCCGGTTTCAGGCCTGCTCTCCGAATCGGGCGGAACCATCCTTCGCTTCACCGCGCCGACGTTCATTCCCGCCCGCGCAGGGGTGAGCGGACATCGCGTGTCGGCGGGGCGCGTGCTCGTTCGGGTGAAGCATGCCGGCGGCACGAGCAACGCCGTGGCGTTCACGGTTCGCGAGGACACGCCGTGAACCGGGCCGGCAGCGTCGCCGTCGCGGTGCTGATGCTGTCGGCCACGGCCTCGGCGCAGAACCCGCCGGTCCGCGGTGATGACCCCGGTGGTGCGGCGCGCTACTTCATCGAGATGCGCGCCGGGCCGAGCGGAGCGATCCCATCGGGTGCCCGGACGACGGCACTGGCCCAGATGCGCGCGCGATGGCCGCAGATCGTCGCCCGGCGCGCGGCGACGCTGTCGAGCGTCCCCACCCTCGGCTCGACGACGACGTGGACGCCAATCGGGCCGCGTCCGATCAGCAGCTTCGGCCAGGACAACTCGGGCCGCCTCAATTCCATCGCCATCCATCCCACCAATCCGGACATCATCTACGTCGGTGGCGCGCAGGGCGGCGTCTGGAAGACCGTGAACGGCGGGGCGACATGGGCGCCGCTGACGGACGCGCAGTGCTCCCTGGCGATGGGCAGCGTCGCGCTCGATCCGAAGAACCCCGAGATCGTCTATGCCGGGACGGGCGAGCTGAACTTCAGCGGCGATTCCTACTACGGGTGCGGGATGCTCAAGTCCACCGACGGCGGGCAGACGTGGGCGGAGATCGGCCGGAGCGTGTTCACGGCACAGGGCAGGCGACCGCGCATCTCGCGCGTCGTCGTCGACAACGCGACGGCGAATACGCCGAGCGCGATCGTGTTCGCGGCCACGGACGCAGGCCTGTTCCGGTCGGCGGACGCGGGCCTGACGTGGCTGCCGACTTCCGGCCCTGTCGGCGCGGTTACCGACCTGGTTGCCGACACCTCGAGCGCCGGCGTCTTCTACGCCGCGAACGGTGACATCGGCGGCGGCGGCGTCAGCGCGCGCAACGGGATCTTCAAGACCACCGACGCGGGGCTCACGTGGAGCAAGGTCTGGCTTCCGCCAACGAACGCGGGGCGCATCAGCCTGGCGATCTCGCCGTCGTCGCCGTCCATGCTCTATGCGGCGGTGCAGACGGCGACGACCGCCGGGGCCAATGCCAATTCGCTCCTCGGCATCTGGCTGACCACTGATGGCGGGGCGACCTGGAGCCAGAAGTTCGGGCAGAACCAGGTGCTCTGCGGCCAGCAGTGCTGGTACAACATGGTCATCGCCGTCGACCCGGCGTCGCCGCGCACCGTGTATTTCGGGGGGATTTCACTGCACAAGTCGACCGACAGTGCCGCGACGTTCGCCGACATCGGCAACTCCATTCACGTCGACCATCATGCGTTCGCGTTTCACCCGACGACGCCGGGCACCATCTTCGCCGGCAGTGACGGCGGCATCTTCAAGTCGGTGAATGCCGGGTCCACCTGGACGAGCCTGAACACGAACCTCGAGCTCACCCAGTTCTACGCCGGCGTGTCCGTCAGTCCGACCAGCGCCACGACGATCCTTGGCGGGACGCAGGACAACGGCACGGTGCAGTGGAGCGGGGCGTCGTCGTGGCCGCAGGTGCTGAGCGGCGATGGCGGCTTCACGGCGCTCGACCAGGTGACGGGGGCAACGGCATTCGCTGAAACGCAGTGGACGGCGAACAGCGGCTTCGCCGGTCCGCGCCGGCGCGACCCCGGGGGATCGAACTTCGCGCTCAAGGTTTCCGGCATCAACCTGGGAGACCGGGCGCTCTTCATCCCGCCGATCGCCATGGATCCGTCGCGCCCGCGCATCGTCTTCTTCGGGACGGTAAACCTGTACCGCTCCGGAAATTCGGGCGACCGGTGGACCAACATCGGCAGCAGCCAGGTGGCCGGAGGCGGCAGCATCGCCTCGATCGGCGTCGCGCCATCCGACACGCTCACCATCTACACGGGATCGAGTGATGGGCGGCTGTCGTACACCCACGACATGGGCGTGACCTGGAGCGCGGCCACGGGACTGGCGACGGCACCGGTGACCGACATCGCGGTCGATCCCCGGAACGCGCGCATCGCCGTCGCGGTCCAGAGCGGGTTCGTGGCCGGCAGCAAGGTCTTCCAGACGATCGATGGTGGGCTCACGTGGACCAACCTGACGTTCAACCTGCCGAACGTCCCTGTGCTCTCGGTGGTCCTGGAGCCGGGTTCGCGTGACATCACCATCGGCACCGATCTCGGGGTCTTCACGCTGCGGAGCGGAAGCACGTCCTGGACGCCGATCCTGAACGGCCTTCCGAACGTCGCCGTCTACGACCTGGTCTTCGACGCGCCGCGCAGCCGGCTGATCGCCGCGACGCACGGCCGCGGCATGTTCGCCCTCGACGTCACCGTGACCGGCCTGCGGGGGGACGTGGCGGGGTCAGGCCAGACGCCGCCCGACGGGCAGGTGACGGCGCTCGACGCCCAGGTGATCCTGGACCTGGTGGTCGGAAATGCCGTTCCGGGCTCCCAGCGCTACCCCAACGGCGACGCCAACTGCGACGGCCAGGTCACCGCCCTCGATGCGATGGTGGTGCTCCGCAAGGCAGCCGGGTTCACCGACGCCGCGGTGTGCGTCGGAACGGTCAAATGAGGTCCCTCGGGCGGCGGGCCCCCGCGTCATTAACGAGTTTTCTGTAACGCCGTCTCCCGAACGACCGTAGTATCAGAGATCAGCCCACGTGCGGCGGGACAACCCGATGTCCCGGGCGTGTGTCGAAGTCAGCAGTCCTCCCGCCCCCAGAAGCAATGAACCGACCCCGAAAGCGCGGCTTCACGCTCATCGAGATCCTCGTCGTGATCGTCGTGATCGCGATCCTGGCGACGCTCGTCGCGCCGAACGTGTTCCAACACGTCTCGACCGCCAAGAGCTCGACCGCGAAGTCGCAGATCGAGATGCTGAGCACCGCGCTGGACGCCTACCGCCTCGACAACGGGCAGTATCCGACGACCCAGCAGGGCCTCGAAGCGCTGATCACCAAGCCGACGATCGATCCCCCGACCACCTGGCGGGGTCCGTATCTCCGCAAGGAGATCCCGCTCGATCCGTGGAACGAGCCGTACGTCTATCTCGCCCCGGGTGAGGTGAACCCGACCGGTTTCGACCTGCTGTCGTACGGGGCGGACAAGAAGGCGGGCGGCGAAGGAGAGAACGCCGACATCCTCGGCTGGAAGTAGCCCGGAGGGTCGCGTCATGCCGAACTTCGCCTATCAGGCGGTCGACAGCGCCGGCAAGGCGCGGCATGGCGAAGCCACGGCGGTGAGCGCCGGGGCGCTCGCCCGCTCGCTGGAGGAGCGCGGACTGCTCGTGCTCGACGTGAGCGAGGCTCAGGCGGGCGCGGCGAAGGGCGCGCGGGGATTTCGGTTCGGGCGCCGCCGCGAGATCCTCGAGGTCACACGCGCGCTGGCGTCGCTCCTTCCGGTCGGGATGCCGCTGTCGCAGGCGCTCCAGGCCGCGTCGAACGTTGCGAGCGGCGACGTCCGCGATGCCATCCTCGAGGTCCGCTCGCGGGTCGAGCGGGGAGAGACGCTTTCGACCGCGCTGGCCGGACATCCGGCGTTCTTCCCGCCCCTGTACGTCGGACTCGTGCGCGCCGGGGAGCGAAGCGGCGACATCGACTCGGCGTTCGCGAGGCTGGCCGCGCAGCTCGAGCGCGACGAGGCGCTGCGCGGAAAGATCCTCTCGGCGTCGATCTACCCGATGCTGCTGGCCACCGCCGGCACCGTCGCCGTGTCGGTCCTCCTCTTCTTCGTGCTTCCGAAGTTCGTGACGCTGCTGCAGGGGAGCGGCGCCCGGCTGCCGTCGTCGACGTCCGCGCTGCTCGCCCTCTCTGCCTTCCTGCATCGCGTCTGGCCGGCGCTAGTCGTTCTTCCTTTCGCGATAGCCGCCCTGGTGGCGTGGATGCGTAGCAGCGAGGAGGGGCGCCGCTTCGCCTCGCGCGCGATGCTGGCGATTCCGCTCATCAACACCCTGCGTGAGTACGCGCTCGCCGCGCGCTTCGCGCGCCTGCTCGGCGTCCTGCTCGGTGGCGGCGCCCCGCTGCTCGTGGCCCTCGACGACACGATCGACTCGCTCGGCGATCCCGTGGCCCGTGACGACGTCGCGCGGATACGCACGAAGGTGCGCGAGGGGAGCTCGCTGCGGGCGGCGGTGGCCGACAGTCCGATCTTCCCGCCGCTGCTGGCGCAGCTGATCGGCGTCGGCGAGGAGGCCGGGCAGCTGAAGGAGTTCCTCACCAAGTCGGCGGAGATCTTCGAGGAGCGCACGGAGCGGGCGACCCAGCGTCTCGCGGCGCTCGCGGAGCCGGCGATGATCGTCGTGTTCGGCGCCATCGTGGCGTTCGTGGCGCTCTCGCTGCTCCAGGCGATCTACGGCATCAACGCGAGCTCCTTCAGATGAAGCGCCGCGCCGGGTTCACCCTCTGGGAGATCGCGACCGTCATGCTGATCATGGCGATCGTCGCGACCCTCACGGCACCGGCGTACGTGAAGTTCGGCGAGGAGCGCGACCGCACGAGCCTCGACGTGCTGCTGAAGGTGCTGCACGACACCCGCGCGCTGGCGATCGAGCATACGGTCGAAGCGACGCTGCTGATCGACCCGAAGTCGGGACGCTACCGCGTCGACACCACGTCGAGCTTCGGCAGCGGACCCGTCGCGGATGACACGCTCGAGTTCGCGGCGAACGAAGGGCTCGAGACCGACCTTCCCCGCGTCCGGTATCTGTTCCGGCCGACGGGTGCAGCCTTCGGCGACTCGGTCATCGTGCGCGGGAGCGACTCGACCCGAGTCGTGTTCGTGGACACCTGGAGCGGGATGGCGCATGCGATCGCGCGCTAGGCGGGGCATCACGCTCTTCGAATCGGTCGCGGCGCTGACGATCGTCGGGCTGGTGGCGATCAGCGCCATGGAAGCCGTCGGCGCCGAAATGCGGACGGCCGAAAGGGCCCGTCGCGCCCTGGAAGTGGAAGCGCTGGCCACCCAGCGCCTCGACGCGATGGACCTGCTGACGGACCAGGAGCTCCAGGCGCTCCCCGATTCGGTGGCGACGGGCCAGTTCGATCCGCCGCTCGACGAGTACAAATGGGAGGTCTCGTCGTCTCCCGTGGCCGAGCAGCCGGGCGTGTATGACGTTGCCCTCACGATCACCTGGGAGAGCGGCAGCTACCCGGTCAGGACCATGATGTACCGCCGGCCCCGGCTCTTCCAGAGGATGGCCCGATGACCTCGCGGCGCGGAATGACCCTCATGGAGCTGGTCGTCGCGATCGCGCTGACCGGCATGATGGCCGCCGCCGGTGCGGCCACGTTCTCGTCGATCATCGATCATCGCCGGGTGATTCGCGAATCGACCGTGGACACGGAACGCGCGGCGGCGCTTCGCGAGATGATACGGACGTGGATCGCGGCGAGCAGCATCCTGATCCAGCAGGGCGGGGGACCGCGCGGACTGGCGAGCCGGGCGCGGATCTCGTCGCGACCCGGCGCGACTTCGGGAGTGACTGCCGCGGCCACGATGGGTGACGAGATCACGTTCACGACGTCGGCCATGACGCCGACGCCGTCGCCGAACACTCGCGTGCGGCTCTTCGTCGACGGCGATCCGAACACGGTCGAGCAGGGACTGGCGATCGAATATCAGGGGTCCAACGCCGCGCCACTCGAGCGGCGGCAGCTCGACAGCACCATCGCGGTGATGACTGTCGAGTATCTCGACAACCGGACCGGTCGGTGGTACGCGAGCGCGCAGGCCGCGACGATCCAGCCCATCGCGATGCGATTCGCGTTCGCGGCGGCCGAAGGCGACTCGCTGCCCCGACTTCTCCAGCTCCCGTTCATCTTCCGGATGGGTGACGTGCAGCAGCAGAGGGGCCGATGATGCGCAGCCGGAAGGGATTCGCCCTGCTGGCGGCGATCTGGCTCTGCGTTGCCATCGCGACCGTGGCGCTCCAGTTCAGCCTCGAGGCGCGCGAGCGACGGCTGCTCGGCATCCATACCGCGGAGCGCGGAAAGGGCCGCGCCGCCGCGGCCGGGGCGCTGAACGCGACCCAGGCAGCGCTCGAGGCCGCGCTGCGGCAGGTACCGGGCACCGGGAACGCGCGGACGGCATCGCTTCGTCGCTCGGATCCATGGCTCGACGCGGACTCCCTCTTTTCGGGTGTCGTGCTCGTGGACAGCATTCCGGTCGAGATCGAGACGCGGGATCTCGGCACGCAGCTGAACGTGAACAACATGAACGAGAACCAGCTGCGCACCTTCTTCGGGTTCGCGCTGAAGGACTACGCGACGGCGGACGGGCTGGCGCAGGCCATCATGGATTGGCGCGACGCCGATTCGCTGCCGAGGCCGAACGGCGCGGAGCGTGACGACTACATTCGGGACGGCCAGCTGGCGTTGCCCTCGAACCAGGCCTTCCGCGAGGTCACTGATCTCCTGAACGTTCGCGGGATGACGCCCGAGATCTTCGCGATGACGTCGCCGTACCTGACGACGCGGGGAACCGGCATCATCAACGTGAACTCCGCCGACACGGTGGTCCTGCGGGCGGTGCCGGGCATGACCGACCAGATCCTCGCCCAGATCCTGAGCCAGCGCAGCATGGGACGCCGGATCACGAGCCTGAACTCGGTGCTGCGCACGAACGGGCGCCCCGGCCCGGGCAACAACCAGACGGCATCGGCCCTGACCGTGGACGTGACGGAGCTGCAACTGACGCTCACCGCGCGCGTAGGACCCCAGCAACTGCCGGCCCGCATGAACGCGATCATCCAGCGGCAAGGCAACGGCAGCCGGATCACCTGGAGGCAATGGTAGTGGCGGCAACGGCGGGAAAACGCATTCGAACCGGAGTGGCTCTTTCGCTCACCGAGCTGTGCGCGGCGGATATGCGCCTGGGCGGCGGGGCGGCTGCGTGGCGCGCGCCGCTGGATCCTCCGGATTCGAACGGCGGAGGATGGCCATCGCTCAGGAATGCCTTGCGTGAGCTCGCGGCGAAGCTCGGGGCGTCGGAAGGCCGGCTCGTGGTGGCGCTCATGCCGCCACTCACCGAAGTGCGAAGGCTGGACCTTCCTCCCCTCAAGCGCGAGCAGGCGCTCCAGCTGCTCTCGCGCAATGCCTCACGCTACTTCGTGACGGCGAGGGAGCCGCAGGTCATCGGGACGTCCATTCCTCGCCGACCCGCTCGGTCCGGACCGGTGCCGGTCCTCGGGGCGGCCGCGGCGGCTCGGCTGGTGAATGCCATCGCTTCCGCGGCACGCGATGCGGGCTGGACTCTCGAAGGTGTCGTGCCCGCCGAAGTGGGCTGGGCGAGCGCGGCGACGTCGGTATGGCCAGGTCTCGCGAAGGGCGTCGCGCACCTGCTGGTGCATCACGACGACCGGACCGACCTCCTCCAGATGGAGAACGGCGCGCTCGCCGGCGTGCGTCGGTTCCGCGCAGGCTCGCTCGACGCCCAGCTCATTTCCGAAGCGCTTCAGCAGGCGCGATCGAACGGAACTCCGCCACGGGTCGGCACCCTGGGCTCCGCGATTCCACGGCAGGAGCTGATCCGGGCGCTGCCGCGCGAGAGCGTGGCCGTGAGCGCGCCAAGCGCGGAGTGGTCCGTCGCGACCGCGGATGCGATGGTGGCCGCGGCGACCTTCGCGACCCCTGACGATCCGCTCACGCTGCGGACCGAAGACGTCGCGGAGCTTCGCGCGCGCGCCGGCCGCCGTCTGACGCTTTCGCTCGCCGCGGTGGCGGTGGCCCTCCTGCTTCTCTCCGCTCTCCTCGAGCTCTGGGGCGTCAAGCGCGAACTGGCGGCCGTGCAGGCGGAGCGGGCGAAGATCCGGCCTCAGATCCAGACGACGCTGGCGGGCCGCTCGTCGTTCGAGGCGAGCAACAGAAAGCTCTCGGCGCTCTTCGCCGCGCAACGCGAGACGCCCTATCTCTCCGGCGTGCTGGCTTCGGTCACCGATGCCCTTCCGGAAGGTGCCTACCTGCTCTCGTTCAGGGCTCGACGCGACACGCTGATCGTGGACGGCCTGGCGACGAGCAGCGCCGAAGCGTTCGCGGGGCTCGAGAGCGTGCCGGAGCTCGCCAACGTGAAATCCATCGGCGGCGTGCAGCGCCAACTGCAGGATGACGGCACTGCGCTCGAGCACTTCACCGTGCAGGCCCGGATGCTCCTGCCGGTCCCGATCGGCATGTCTCCTGTGCAGCGGGGGCGTCCATGAGCTGGGCAACGATGTCGCCGAAGGATCGCCGGGCGATCGTCATCGGAGCGGTGATCGTGCTTCCGGCGCTGTTCTTCATCTGGGGAGTCCGGCCCTGGCGCACGTCCATGGCGCAGGCGCGAGAGGAGCTGGAGATCGCCAGACTGGCGCTTTCCCGCGAGAAGGCCGCCGTAGGCACGACGCGGTCCAGCCCCGATGCGCAGCGGTCCGCCGACTCCGCGCTGATGATGACCGCGCCGCGACTCTTCGAGGGTCGTGATGACGCCATCGCGAGCGCACAGCTGGCGTCGTATCTCGGAGACGTCGCGCGGAAGAGTCGCGTGCTGATGCAGGACGCGAACACGCGGCCGTCCGCCGTTTCACCGGAAGGCATCCGTACGCTGAAGGTCGAGGTGCGGGCGGAATCGGACATCCAGGGGGTCGCCACGTTCCTGCACAATCTCGAGGCCGGGCAGAAGCTGGTGCGCGTCGATCGCCTCGAGATCTCGCGCGTGCCGGGCCTCGAGGAGAAGAACGGGTTCGAGACGCTGAGCATCGCCGCGACGATCGCCGGCTTTGCCTTCATGCCACAGGGTCCGGCCTCATCGGCCGGACCACCGGCAGGCGGAGGCACACGGTGATGCCTCGACTTCCCCAGGCTCCGTTCATCCGCTCGACCGTCGCGCTGCTGGCGATATCGGCCGCGCTCGTGCTCGTCACACTCACGCGCGCGATTCGCATCACCCCCGTCGAGGCATCCCAGGGTCAGGCGACGGCCGCCCTGGTCCGGTCGACCAGCACGCCGCCGGTGCCCGAGATCGACATCGATGCGATCGGGGCGAACGACATCTTCCAGCCCGGTCGAGCGGCGCTCCAGTACCGCTATCGCATGCCGGGCGAGTCCGCGCCGGACGATACGCCGGCCGTCGAGCCCACGAAGCCCGTGGTGCTCGGCACCGTCATCTCCACCGACGGCTCTCATTTCGCGACCTGCCAGCTTCCCGGCGGCCGCCCCACAGTCGTCCGCGTCGGAGACCGGCTTGGCGACTACACGGTGACGGCGATCGAGCGCAGCAAGGTGGTATTCCGGAATGCGGCCGGAAGGCTCATCGAAGTCCTCGTGAATCGACCCGGAACCGATCAATGACAATTCGCTTCAGCGTCCTTTTCGCTCTCGCCGTGCTCGCCGCGCCCGTCGCGGCCCAGCGGGGAGGCCAACCTCCCGTGACGCAGGCGGACACGGTGATCGTGCGCCGGACCGGAGCGGGGTTCGTCGTGAACTTCGACGATCAGCCGCTCAGGGTGGTCTTCTCGGCGCTGGCCGAAGCGAGCGGGTTGAACATCGTCCAGACGAACATCCCGCTGCGCAACACCACGCTGCACATGGGGACGCCCGTCTCGCGGGATCAGATGCTGGACGTGATCAAGGGACTGGCGGCCTCGAACGGGATCACCGTCGTCGAGGGCCCCTCGCTCGTTCGCCTCGAGGGTCCGGCGCCCGTCGCCGCGACGACGGCGCAGCAGCTCGCCGCCCAGCAGGCGGCGCAGGCCGCGCAGCAGCAGCTCTACATCTACCGTCTCAAGCATGCGAGCGCCGTGCAGCTCGCGCCGGTGCTCCAGGGCCTGTTCGCCGGACTCACCCGGCAGCCGACGGCCGCGCAGATCGCGGCCCAGAACCCGCTCGCGGCATTGCTTGGCGTAGCGAGCGGGCGGGGAGGAAATGCCGTCGAGGTCGCGATTCCTTCCGTGCCTCAGCCTCCCACGCAGGCACAGCCACAGCCGGCACCCGGTCGCGGAAATGCCGGCCGCGGAGGGCTCGGCCAGCAGATCGCGCAGCAGCAGCAGCTCGCGGCGCTGTCCGCCTCGGCGGCCGACATCCGCATCCAGGCGGAAGAGTCGAGCAATTCGCTCCTCATCCGCTCGACCGCCGCGGACTATCAGCTCATCCAGCAGATCCTCGCGGGCGTGGACCTGCGGCCGCTCCAGGTGCTCATCGAGGTGATGATCGCCGAAGTCACGCGAAAGCACGATCTCAACGTCGGCGTCTCCGGCAGCGTGAGCAACGAGCCGAAGACGGCCAACGGGACCAAGGCCGAAGGGACACAGCCGTCCTCGGCCGGCGACCGTGACTTCATCCTGAAGCTCACGGGGGGCAAGGGCGGCGTGAACTTCGACCTCGCGATCAACGCGCTCCAGTCGCGGGGCGACGTGCGGGTGCTGTCGCTTCCGGTGATCATCGCCGAGAACAACCGCGAGGCGGTGCTGAACGTCGGATCGTCGCGGCCGTTCGTGCAGGTCTCGCAGAGCACCGGAGGGCTCGGCACCGTCGGGCAGGTCAACACCGTCCAGTACATCGACGTCGGCACCGTCCTCACGATCACGCCGACGATCAACCCCGACGGCTACGTGAATCTCCAGGTCTCGCAGACGGCCAACAGCGCGACGAACGAGGTGCAGTTCAACGCCCCGATCATCAACAAGCGCGAGGCGACGACGCAGGTGTTCATCCGGGACGGCCAGACGACGGTGATCGGCGGCCTCGCGGACAACACGCAGTCGAACAGCACGTCGGGCATCCCCATCCTGAGCAGGATCCCGGGCCTCGGCTGGCTGTTCGGCAACAAGCAGCGCAATCGCGAGACGAGCGAGCTGTTCCTGTTCCTCACGCCACACGTGATCTTCACGGACACGGACGTGGACAAGCTGCGCGAGGCCGTGAAGACCAACAGCGAGCTGCTCCAGACGGTGCCGATCGAGGCGCGCATCAAGCCGGCGCCCGACACCATCACCGTGAGGATCCCGCCGCCGAAGCCCGACACGGTGGTGCGGAAGCCGCCGACACGATGACCGCCACGCGACCCGGCCCCGCGGAGCACGGGGCGTCCGAGCTGCTCGAGGTCGAGCGACTCACGACGGCCCTCTCGGCGGAGTGGCTCGAGCAGAATGCGGTCCTGCCGCTTCGCATGGAGGGTGACCGCGTGGTCGTCGGCACGTGGCGGGTCGCCCTCGATCCTCTCGTGGTCGACGACCTGCGGCTGCTGTTCGGAGCGAACGTCATCGTCGAGCGGTTCAGCGAGCACGACCTGCGCACGGCGATCCGTCGGGTCTACGCGCAGGAAGCCGACACCGCGCAGGGTGTGATCGCGGGCATGGCGGGCGAGGCCCGGGGCGCCGCGAGCGCGGACGAGATTCCGCTGGACGACCTGCTGCACCTGGCGAACGAGGCTCCCGTCGTTCGTCTCGTCAATCTGCTGCTGATCGAGGCGCTCGAAGCGCGCGCGTCCGACGTGCACCTGGAGGGTTACCCCGACGGCCTGCGGGTGCGGTATCGCATCGACGGCGTGCTCCAGGACGCGCCTTCGCCGCCGCCACACCTGACGCCGGCGATCATCAGCCGGCTGAAGATCATGGCCGACCTGGACATCGCCGAGCGTCGCATTCCGCAGGACGGACGCATACGGCTGCGATTGCAGAATCGGCAGGTCGACGTCCGCGTGTCGACAGTGCCGACCCTCGGCGGCGAGAGCGTCGTTCTCCGGTTGCTCGACAAGGAGCGCGGACGCATCTCGCTCCTCGAGCTTGGCATGGCTCCGGACACGCTGGAGATCTTCACCGAGGTGCTTTCGCGCCCGCACGGGATCGTGCTCGTCACGGGCCCCACCGGCTCGGGCAAGACGACGACGCTCTATGCCGGCCTGGAGATGATCCGCACGGGGCGCGAGAAGATCCTCACCGTCGAGGATCCGGTCGAATACCAGCTCAGCGGCGTACCGCAGGTTCCGGTGAACGAGAAGGTCGGCGTCACCTTCGCCAGCGCGCTCCGCGCGCTTCTGCGTCAGGACCCCGACATCATCATGCTGGGCGAGATCCGGGACCCCGAGACAGCCCAGATCGCGACGCAGGCAGCGCTCACGGGCCATCTCGTCCTCTCGACGCTGCACACGAATGACGCGCCGACGGCCCTGACGCGCCTGCTCGACCTCCAGGTCGCGGCCTACCTGGTCGCAAGCACCGTGGACGCGGTCCTCGCGCAGCGGCTCGTCCGCCTCATCTGCCCGCAGTGCAAGCTGGAGACGACGCCTGACAAGCGCGCACGGCAGCAAATGGACGTCGAGGCCCTCGGGCTGCAGCGGGTGTGGAAGGGTGCGGGCTGCGCGAACTGTCGCGACACCGGCTATCGCGGGCGAACCGGCGTCTACGAGCTGCTCGTCATGGACAACCAGCTGCGCGCCGAGGTCCAGCAGCGTCGCGGCTCCGAAGAGCTGCGGGCGATGGCGATCGCGAAGGGGATGCGGTCACTGCACGACGACGGGCTGCGGCTCGTCCGGGAGGGGCGGACGACCCTGGACGAGGTGATGCGCGTCGCGCGGATCTAGGTAGACCGTAGACCGTAGCAAGTAGACCGTAGCAAGTAGACCGTAGGTTCATCCCCTACGGTCTACGTTCTACGTTCTACGGTCTACCACTACCCAACTACTTCTTCGCTGCCGCCACCGCCGCGGCCAGCTCGTCGTAGGCCATCTGCGCGTTCACGTTGAACGACGCCTTCGAGTACGCAACCTTCCCGTCCCGTCCGATGACGAAGATGTTGCGGGCCAGGTACTGCGGGTTCGACGGGCGTCCGAGAGATCCGTAGACCTTCGCGACCGACGCGTCGAGGTCACTGCCCAGCGGGAACGGGAACGCCATCGAATCCGCCCAGCGGACGTGGGTGGAGAGGCTGTCGCGGGAGATGGGAAGTACCGTCACGCCGTCGCCGAAGATCGCGGCGTACTCGTCGCGGAACTTGCTCATCTCGATGGTGCAGCCCCGCGAGAAGTCGGCGGGATAGAAGGCGAGCACGACGACCTGGCCGCGCAGCTTGCTCAGGGTCAGCGGTTCGGCCTTCACGCCCTTGCGATCGGCCCACTGGATCGTGAAGTCGGGGGCCATCTCCCCAGCCGCGGGAATGACCTGGGCCGGAGCGGCGGGGGTTGCCTGCTGGGTGCCCTGGGCGAGCAGCGGAGTGGCGACGGCGAGCAGCAGTGCCGCCCTGAGGATATTGCGCATGGATTTTCCTGGACGCGGAAAGGGACCCGTTGAATATGCCCCACGGACCGTCCCCGGGGCAGACATGATAGAAGGACCCGAACTGAGTATCCTTGGTTCCCCGCCCGGCTCCGCCGCCCATCCGGAGGTCGAATGACAGCCCCGTCGCAGGTTCGCGAGTACGACATTGCCGCCCGATCGACCGCCACCTTCGGGCGGGTCCTCTGCAACGCCCGGAATCACCACTTCATAGTGGATGGACCGGTCCAGAACGGCTGTCCGGGAGAGGAGCTGACGCCGCCCGAGCTGTTCCTCTCGGCGATCGCCTCCTGTGGTGTCGAGCTCGTTCAGGTGATCGCCAGGGACGAGAACAAGCAGGTGGATACCGTTGAAGTGAAGGTCCACGGCGTCGTCGACCGAGGGAATCAGCCCCGCCCGGACGTCACGATCTTCACTCGCGTGGAATTAGACTTCGTGCTCTCCGGCACCGACGGCAGGACGGCCGCCGCGCTCGTCGAAGGCTTCAAGCGCAGGTGACCCCTCTACGGCACGGTCGCAGTTGCGGCCGCTGAAACCGTCGTCCGCGTGACGACCCGCTGATCCTGGCGCTGCACCCACTTCCCTCCCCATACCGGCATCACCCAATGCGATTCGGAATCCTCGGCACTGGAATGGTCGGTCAGGCCATCGGGACCCGACTAACCCAGCTCGGTCACGACGTCCGCATGGGGTCGCGCGACGCAGGCAACGAGAAGTCCGCGAAATGGGTGATGCAGGCAGGCCCTAAGGCCTCGAACGGAACGTTCGCCGACGCCGCCGCGTTCGGTGAAATCCTCTTCAACTGCACCTCGGGCGACGGGTCGATTCCGGCCCTGAAGGCCGCCGGCGCGAAGAACCTGGACGGCAAGATCCTCATCGACGTCGCGAATCCGCTGAACATGAGCAAGGTCCCCCTGCCCGAGCTCTCGTTCTGCAACGATGACTCGCTGGGCGAGCGCATCCAGCGCGAGTTCCCGAAGGTCAAGGTTGTGAAGTCGCTGAACACCATGAACTGCCAGGTGATGGTAGATCCGAAGAAGATCCCGGGCGTCCATGACGTGTTCGTGAGCGGCAACGATCCCGAGGCGAAGGCCACGGTGAAGGAAGTGCTCCGCGAGTTCGGCTGGGACAACCCCATCGACCTCGGTGACATCACGTCGGCGCGCGGTGTCGAGATGCTGCTGCCCATCTGGCTGCGGCTCATGGTCGCGTTCAAGTCGCCGAACTTCAACTTTCACATCGCCAAGTAGGGCATGAGCGACGCAGCCTCGCCAGCGGGCGTTCGCCTCGCCGCCATCCGTGGCGCGATCGACGTCGCGGCGGATTCACCGGAGCTGATTCAGCGCGCCGTCGCGGAGCTCGTGCGCCGGATCAGCGAACGGAATCAGCTCCGCGCCGATGACGTCGTGAGCGCGCAGTTCACGATGACGCCCGACCTGCGCAGCGTGTTCCCCGCCGCGGCCGCGCGCGAGGCCGGATGGAATTCGGTGCCGATGCTGTGCGCGACCGCGATCGACGTTCCCGGGTCCCTCCCGCGCTGCGTGCGCGTGCTGGTCCATGCCTACCTCGAGGCCGGCCGCAAAGCCGACCACGTCTATCTCGGCAAGGCGGTTTCGCTCCGGCCGGACCTTCACCCCCGGGGGAACGCGGGTTGACCGCCGCATTCGCCTCGGTGGTGCTCGACGTCGATTCCACGGTCAGCGGCGTCGAAGGGATCGAGTGGCTGGCGTCACGTCGCGATCCGTCGGTCGCGGCCGAGGTGGCGCGCGTGACGACGGAGGCGACCGAGGGCGCGATTCCGCTCGAGTCGGTCTACCGGCGCCGTCTCGAGATCGTGCTTCCGACGGAGCAGGAGATCGCCGAGCTCGCGCATTTCTACGAGCGCCGTCTCGCGACGCGGGCCGCCGAGGTGATCACGGAGCTCCGCGAGAATGGCGTCCGGCTGGTGCTCGTGAGTGGCGGGATCCGCCAGGCCGTGCAGCCGCTCGGCCTCCGGCTCGGATTCACGCCGGCCGAAGTGTTCGCCGTGCGAGTCACGTTCGGCGACGACGGGGCGTACACCGGATTCGACGAGGTATCACCGCTGACGACCACCAATGGAAAGGCGACCGTCGTCCAGCGCCTCTACCTGCCGCGGCCGCTCCTCGTGGTCGGCGACGGCGTCACCGATCTCGCCGCTCGCCCTGCAGCCGATTCGTTCGCCGCCTTCACGGGCTTCGCCTATCGCCCGGCGGTAGTCCGCGGCGCGGACCACGAGCTGTCGAGCTTCGACCAGCTGCTGCGGCTGGTGCTGCCATGAGCCAGGCCCGGATGGGCACCTTCTTCCTTCCCGGTCCGACCGAAGTCCGCGCCGAGGTCCTCGCGGCGATGAATCGGCCGACGATCTTCCATCGGGGAAAGGAATTCGAGGACATGTTCGCCACCATCCAGGCGGGCCTCGGCGAACTGTTCCTCACCGCGCGGCCGGTCTACGTGATGCCGGCGTCCGGGACGGGGGCGATGGAAGCCGCGGTTCGCAACGTGGCGCAGGGAAAGATCCTGTCACTGGTCAACGGCTCCTTCTCCGAGCGGTTCGCCGACATCGCCGAGTCATGTGGGCATACCGTGACCCGCCTGACCGCCGCGCCCGGGGAGACGTTCGACCTGAACGCGGTGGAATCGGCGTTGCGCGGCGCGGGGTATGTCGCCGTAACCGTCGCGCATTCGGAAACCAGCACCGGGGTCGTGAGTCCGGTGCGCGAGATTGCCGCGCTCGCGCGTGCCCATGGCGCGCTGTCGCTGGTGGACAGCGTCAGCGGTGTCGGCGGGGCCGAGCTGTGCACCGATGCGTGGGGCCTCGACTTCGTGTTCACGGCATCGCAGAAAGCCCTGGCGATCCCCGCGGGGCTGGCGTTCGCCGTCGCCTCGCCGGAGTACCTGGAGCGGGCAAAGCGATCCACGAGTCATGGCCGGTACTTCGACGTCGCCGAGTTCGAGAAATTCTCGGCGCTGCACCAGACTCCGACCACGCCGGCGCTTTACCTCCTGTACGCGCTCGACGTGCAGCTGCGCAACATCCATCTCGAGGGGATCGAGCGGCGGTGGGACAGGCACAGCGCCATGCGCGCGACCACGGAAGCGTGGGTCGCGCAGGCTGCCGAGCGGCACCGGATCGCCCTCGGCGTGCTGGCGCGCGAAGGCATCCGGTCGCCGACCGTCACGGCCGTCGTGCTGCCGGAGCGAGTGAGTCCGGCGCAGATCGTCGAGGAGGTGGCGCGGCGCGGGTATGTGATCGGCGGCGGGCTGGCTCCAGTGTCGAAGACGACCATTCGCATCGGCCACATGGGCGATCACGACGTCGAAGGGCTGACCTACTGCCTTTCGGCCGTGGAGGATGCACTGGCTGGGGCGACTCGCTTTCTCCGGTAAGGCGAAAAGCAGATCCCTCGCTGCGCTCGGGATGACAGGCAGGAAAAACGGGCTGGCCGCGAATCGCGACCAGCCCGTTCTTCACTGAGAGCAACCGACTCAGCGGCTCTTCGCCTTCGCCTTGCCTTCTTCAGCGGGGCTGAAGGGGGAAGCCGGGCCGACGTTCGTCGTGGCCTCCACCCGGAAGGTCTGCTTGAAGGTCTGGCCGCCGACCGTCAGCGTGACGAGGTAGTCACCAGTCGACGCCGTGGCGCCGACCGGGCCGCCGAATCCACCGCCGCCGCCACGGCCTCCGGCGAAGCCGGAAGGCTGCGACATGCCGATGATGCCCCAGATGCGCCGCACCGGTGCGACGTCGGCCGACGCCGCCGCGCCGCGGCCACCGCCGCCCGCGCCACGACCTGCCGCCGGCACCGGGACTTCAACCGGCCGGGCGCAGAACTGATCCCACTGGGTCATCGGATGATGGCACGTCGCCGTCGCGCCGGCCGGGGCGCCCCCACGGCCGCCGCCGCCAGCGCCACCGCGCCCACCACCAGCAACGGCCGGCTGACCGCTCCTCGCGGCATCGATCTGCCGCTGCACCGTCGCGATCGCGGCCGTGTCGTAGCCCGCGCGACGCAACGAATCGAGCACCATCGGCGCGCGGACGTTCAACAGGATGCTGTCGCGACGCTCCGACGCCGACTTCGGCCGCGGCTCATCGGACGGACGGCGCGTCACCGAGTACGGCCAGACGACCGAGTGCAGGCCGGGGCCCGACGGTCCGGCGGTCTGGAAGATCGTCTCTCCCGACGCATCGGACACCGCGATCTGCGCGGGGCCGCTGACCCCGGCGCCGACGCGATACTGGATCGTCGCGCCGTAGGGCGGCGCGGGAATCACCAGCGGGTGCTGGCCATGGCCGTTGCCCGGGATGCCGAGCGTCGGTCCCTCGCCCCACTGGTAGGCCGTGGTCGGCTTGAAGAGGTACGAGCTGGCGAGCGTCTTCGTGTTCATCTGCTCGAGCGCGCCGATCGGCACGATCCAGAAGCTGCGGCCGTGCGTGGCGGCGATGAGCTCGCGATCACGCGGATGAATCTTGAGGTCGAAGACCGGCACCGAAGGCAGGCCGGCGGCGAACTTGAACCAGCTGTTGCCGCGATCGAGCGACGCGTAGACGCTCAGGGAGCTGCCGACGAAGAGCAGGTCGCGGTTGTACGGATCCTCGCGCACGACGTGCAGGTAGTCCGCGGGGCTCGTGTTCGGGAGATTGTTCGCGATCGAGCGGAAGGTCCGACCTCCGTCGTTGGTCACGAACAGGTACGGCTTGAAGTCGTTCCACCGGTGATTCTCGAGCGCGACATAGAACGTCAGCGTATCGAAGTGCGACGGCTCGATGCGGGTGACGTAGAGGTCGCGGCTCGGGAGGCCCGGCAGGCGGCTGGAGACCTCTTCCCAGGTCGCGCCGTCGTTGCGGGTGATCCAGAGGTTCCCGTCGTCGGTGCCAGCGTAGAGGAGGCCCGGCTTCACGTACGATTCAGCAAGCGCGACGACCGTTCCGTACGTCTCGGCGCCGGTCGCGTCGTTGGTGATGCCGCCGGTGAGGCGATCGGCGGTATCCTGGCGCGCCGTGAACTCGGCGCGGAACTGCGGCATCGTCGCCTTCGAGAGATCCGGCGAGATGGGGAAGAGCTCTTCGCCGCGCTTGAGCGACTTCAGCACGCGGTTGCCCGCCATGTAGAAGACCTGCGGGTTGTGCGGCGAGAGGAAGTACGGCGTGTTCCAGTTGTAGCGCATGGACAGGTCGATCGAGTCCTGACGCTGGCGCGCGCGGAGCTGCGCGATCTGCGCGTTGACCGCGGACGGCGCCGGGCGCAGCGGGTCGCCGCGCAGCGTGGCGATCGAGTCCTCCCACGTGCGGTAGGCCTCCTGCCACGTGGGCTTGGCGATGCGAAGCCGCTCACCCGTCTTGAGGTTGCGGCCGGAGACGTTGCCGCCCTGCGACTCACCCCAGACCCAGTTCGGATCCGTCGGATCCTGCGCCGTGTAGAAGCCGTCGCCGCCGGAGATGGTGAACCAGTAGGAGTTGTTCATGTCGCCCTGGCGCTTGCTCGGGCCGCACCATGAGCCATTGTCCTGCGCGCCGCCGCAGATGTTGTACGGGACGGCGAAGTCGTAGGACACTTCGTAGAACTGCCCGATCGGGATGTTCATCGGGTAGTACCAGTTGCCGCCCTTGTCGAACGTGATCGCGATGCCGCCGTCGTTGGCCATCAGCCAGCGCTCGCCATCGTTCGGGTCCACCCACATCGCATGCGTGTCGATGTGCAGCAGGTTCGTGGGCTGCATCAGCTCCGTCTTGCCGCCGTCGTTGGAGATGTGGACGGGCGACGAGGAGTAATAGACGCGGTCCGGATTCTTCGGGTCGACGGAGACTTGTGAGTAGTAGAAGGGGCGCACGTTGTAGTCATTCATGCGCGCCCACGTCTTCCCGGCATCGGTCGAGCGATAGAGCCCGCTCGCCCGGTTCTGGCCGGGCACGTACGGCACATTGGCTTCCAGCGACGCGGCTTCGGTGAGCGCGTAGACGACGTCCGGATTACTCGGGGCGAGGGCGAGGCCGATACGTCCCTTCAGCCCTTCGGGATAGCCGTTGCCCTTGATCTCCGCCCAGGTGCGGCCGCCGTCGGTCGACTTCCACAGCGCCGATCCCGGACCGCCGCTCTTGAGCGAGTATGGATTGCGATACCGCTCCCAGGACGTCGCGTAGACCACGTCGGGGTTGCGGGGGTCGAGCTCGACGTCGACGAAGCCGGTGCAGCCGTTGGCGCCGGCCTTCACCATGTTCCACGTCGCGCCGCCATCGGTCGTCTTGTACAGGCCACGCTCGCCGACGCCGCACTTCCAGGCGGCGCCGAGCGCCGCGACCCACACGACGTTCGGATTGCGCGGATCGACCTCGATGCGGCCGATGTGCTGGGTCTTCTCGAGACCCATGAACTTCCAGGTGTTGCCCCCGTCCATCGACTTGTAGATGCCGGCGCCCGGCTCGATCGTGTTGCGGGAGTTGGGCTCGCCAGTGCCGGCCCAGATCTGGTTCGTGTCCGTCGGCGCGATCGCGAGCATGCCCATCGAGATGATGCGCTTGTCGTCGAAGATCGGGCGCCAGGTGACGCCGTTGTTCGTGGACTTCCAGATGCCGCCGCCGGCGGCGGAGACGTACATCGTCTTGGAGGGGCTCGGAATGCCGACGGCGTCGGACAGCCGGCCCATGAAGTTCGCCGGGCCGGGCGAGCGCCACTTGAACCCGGCGACGGTTGCGGAATCGAGCATTTGTGCCGGAGCGATGCGCGCGGCCAACAGCAGCGCGGTGCCGGCGGTGAACGAGATCAAACGGTGCCGTTGCATAGACATCCCAGCGAGGGGTAGGGGATAGGGTTGCAGCCACTAACGGTATGCCCGACGGGCACGGGGTCGTAAGGGGCCGCGGGCAAGCGTGGAGCAATGGCGCGACGGGCGCCGGAGACAGGGGAGCTCGTTAGACCAACGCTCGAGCGGGGCGTAGCGTTGCTCCGGACG
>CAMLHT010000023.1 GCA_946479895.1 uncultured Gemmatimonadota bacterium
GAGCAGGACGTCGTAGTCGAAGAAGATGTCGTAGATGCGGACGATCCCTTCCTCGCGCAGCACGACGTCGGACTCCTGCGGATTCCCGCGGTGCATCGAGAGCCCCAGCCCGAAGTGCGTGTCGTGGTAGAGGTTCGCGCCGGTGGAAATGATCCAGTCGACGAAGCCCGCCTCGATGAGCGGGATGAGCGCCGCCATGCCGAGGCCCGCCGGCGTCAGCGCGCCGGTGAGCGTCATCCCGACCGTCACGTCCTTCTCCAGCATCTTCTTCGTGAAGAGCTGGCAGCCCTCGCGCAGGCGCGCGGCGTTGTAGGCGAGGAACGCGTTGTCGATCAGGTCGGCAGTCGTCTCGTCACCCGTGATGCGCTTGGGCTCGATGCGCCCGCCGCGCAGGAACTTCGACTGGTCGTGCGACGTGTGCTTGGCGCCCGCCTTCTCCCGCTCCTCGGCGGCCTTTTTCTGCGCCGACTTGGGCCCGGCGGCCGACGCCTTGCCGCTGCCGTGACGCGAGGCCTTGAAGCCGCCCCGCTCTCTGCCCTCGTCGCTCGTGGATTTCTTCTTTCCAGCCACTGATCGGATGTGTGAAGGGTTAGTCCGTCTTGCGGGTGCGCACCGCGGGAGCCGCGGCGTGCGCGTCGATCACGGCCTGCGCCGCTTCGGCCGGATCGTCGGTGAGCAGGATGAGGTCGAGGTCCCCCGGCGAGATCTTCTGCTCGCCGAGCACCCGCGACTGGAGCCAGCGGATGAGTCCCGCCCAGTAATGCCGGCCGAACATGATGACCGGGAAGTGATACAGCTTCCCCGTCTGGATGAGCGTCACCGCCTCGAACGCCTCGTCGAGCGTGCCGAAGCCGCCCGGGAAGATGATGAAGGCATTCGAGTACTTGATGAACATCGTCTTCCGCACGAAGAAGTAGCGGAAGTTCACGAGCGTATCGACGTACGGGTTCGCGCCCTGCTCGAAGGGGAGCTCGATGTTGCAGCCGATGGAGCGGCCGCCACCCTGCTTCGCGCCCTTGTTCGCCGCCTCCATGATGCCCGGACCGGCGCCGGTGATGATCGCGTAGCCGGCCTCGGCGAGGATCCGCGCCACTTCCTGGGCCGCGACGTACTGCGGATCGTCGGGATGGGTGCGCGCCGAACCGAAGATCGAGACGCCCTTCCGGATGGACGATAGCGTGTCGAAGCCCTCGATGAACTCGCCCATGATGCGCATCACGCGCCAGGGGTCGGTGCGGGTGAAGTCCTCGCCGCTGCTCGGCGTCTCGAGGAGCTTCTGGTCTTCGGTGATGAGGCCCGCGTAGCTTCTGATGTCGTCGTCGACGATGCGGGTCGCCCCCGACATGCGTTTCGCCGAGACCGCCGACGGCGGTGTGCGACCGGCGGCGCGATGGCCTGCCTCGGTGCGCTCGCGGAGGCCCTCCTGCGAGCCGAGCGCGGCCGCCGCCAGCGTCGTCGGGTCGGCCTTCTTCCCGGTCGCGGTTCGAGCCTTGCGTTTGCTGGGCCTGCTTTCGGGCGCAGATCCGTTCCCGGATCGCCTCGTTTTCGTGGCTTTTGTCTTCTTCTTCGTTCCTGTGCGTGCCATGGCGGGAAACTAGCTTGCCCAAGTGACAGTCGTCATCCTGCTTGCAGACGGCGTGCGCCCCGATACGCTCGCGGCCGCGATCGATTCCGGAGACGTCCCGGCGCTCGCGCGTCTCCGGGCGGACGGCGCGCTGCATCGCGTGACCTCGTGCTTCCCGTCCGTCACCGGTCCGGCGTACACGCCGTTCCTCCTCGGACGCTTTCCCGGGCCGATCGGCCTGCCCGGCCTCCGGTGGTACGATCGCGAGCGGACGACCTGCAGCTTTCCGGACTACACCCGCAGCTACGTCGGCCCGCAGGTCAACAAGGTCGACGGCGATCTCGATCCCGAAGCCCCCACGATCTTCGAGCTTTGCGAGTCGTCGCTGGCGTCGCTGACGCCGGTTGGCCGCGGGCTGACGAAGCGCAACCGGCTCGGACGCCTGTCGGCCCGGACCGCCATGCGCGTGGCGAGGACGCATTTCTCCGGCGACGTGGCGCGATGGCTCGACGTGGATCGCGAGGTCGCCGACCAGGTGGTCGAGCACATCCGTCGCGAGCGGCCGGAGTTCACCTTCGCCGCGATGATCGGCGTGGACAAGACGTCGCATTCGGTGGGCCAGCCGTCACCACTCGTGGACGAGGCGCTGCGCATCGTGGATGAGACGGCGGCCCGCATCCGCGCCGACGCCGAGCGCGACGGGCGCTGGAAGGATATGCACCTGTGGATCACCAGCGACCACGGCCACTCGCCGGTGAGCGCGCACGAGGATCTCGCCGGCCTGGTGTCGGAGTGGGGGTATCGAACGGTCGCGCACCCGTGGATCTACAAGGTGCGGCCCGAGGTCGCGGTGATGGTGAGCGGCAACGCGATGGCGCACATCTACGTGGAGCTCGGCGCTCGGGAGCGCGCGTACTGGCCGAGCATCTCCCCGCGGTACCATGCCCTCGTCGAGCGACTGCTCGAGCGCGAGTCGGTGGACCTGATGCTCCTCCCGCTCCCCAACGGCGCGACCGTTCGGTCTTCGCGGGGAGATGCGGAAGTAAGGATCCACGAGGGGCGCCTGTCGTATCGTCGCACGAGCGGCGATCCACTCGGCATCGGCCGGGACATCCGGGCGGCGTCCCCGGACGAGGCCTACGACCTCACGGCGTCCACCGATTACCCGGATTCCATCGCGCAGATCGCGACCATCGCCATGTCGTCGCGGTCGGGGGAAATCATCCTGTCCGCGGCGCGGGGCTGGGATTACCGATCGAAGTACGAGCCCATCCCGCACGTCAGCTCGCACGGGGCGCTGCACCGCGAGCACATGCTCGTTCCGCTGCTGACGAGCCGGCGTTACGCGGGCACGCCACGGCGCACGACGGACGTGATGCCCAGTGCGCTTGAGGCGCTGGGACGGGAAATCCCGCGCGGCCTCGACGGAGCGTCGTTCATCTAGCTGGTGTTCGTCATCCCGTAGCTGCTTCGGGTGTCATCCCCAGCGAAGCGAGGGAACCGCTTTCGCCTGTCGCGGCGGTAGATTTCGGCATGCGACGCCCGGGCTGGCTCCAGCTTTCACTCGCGCTCGCGGCGCGGGGACTCGCGAGCCCCACGACGGCCGCGGCGCTGCTCGGCGTCGCCTGGCGATTCCGCCGGCGTGGCTGGCTCACCCGGTTTCCCTTCCTGCCGCTCCCGGACCGCGACTACGTGCGCTGGCGGATGCTGACGGCCTATGGCGACGAGAACGCCGTGCCGCCGGCGTCCGACGTGGTCCGGTACGCGCGGTGGGCGGTGCGCGATCGCTGACGATCGCTCCCCGAGCGAAGCGAGGGATTCGCGTTTGCGCCCGTCGTATCGTGGCCGGATCGCGCCGACGCCCACCGGCGACATGCATGCGGGACACGCGCGAACCTTCATGACCGCGTGGAGCCGCGCCGTCGAGGCGGGTGGCTCGATCGTGCTGCGCATCGAGGACCTCGACCCGCTGCGCTGCCGCGAGGAGTACACGGCGCGGGCGATCGACGACCTGCGGTGGCTGGGCGTGAGCTGGGACGAGGGGCCGGTATTCCAGTCGAAGCGCCGCGCGATCTACGAGGAGGTGTGGCGCCGGCTTCGCGACTGCGGCGTCATCTACCCCAGCAACGTCTCGCGCCGCGAGCTGCGCGACGCCGCTCACGCTCCGCACGACGAGGACGAGGCGGAGCCGGTCTTTCCGCCGGAGCTGCGACCCGCGGAAGGCACCGGACGCGATGCGACTTCCCCCGCGGGGTCGGTGTGGCGCTTCCGCGTGCCGGACGGCGAGACGATCACGTTCGACGACGGGCGTTGCGGGCGGCAGTCGTACACCGCCGGCGTCGACTTCGGCGACTTCGTCGTCTGGCGCAAGGACGACGTGCCCGCCTACGAGCTCGCCGTCGTCGCCGACGACGTCGCGATGGGGATCACCGAAGTTGTGCGCGGCGAAGACCTGCTCCGCTCGACGGCGCGCCAGCTCCTCATCTACCGCGCGCTGGGCGCCGAGCCGCCGGCGTGGTTTCACACGCCGCTGGTGCGCGACGCGGCCGGGCGGCGGCTCGCCAAGCGCCATCAGGCCCTCGCGATCGGAGAGCTGCGAGCTCGCGGCATGACGCCGGCGGAGGTGCTGCGTGCCGTCTGACGCCGGGCTCGAGGAGGCGATCAAGGCCCAGGCGCACGGCCTCGGCTTCGACCTCGTCGGCATCACCAGCACGGGGCCGGCCGACACGGCGGCGTACTTCGAGGAATGGCTCGCGGAGGGGCATGCCGGGGCGATGGCGTACCTCGAGCGCAACGCCCACCTGCGCCGCGACTCGCGGCTTCCTCACGAGGGAGCGTTGAGCGCGATCGTCGTCGGGCTCGACTACGGTGGCCGTGAGCCCGCGGGCCCGGTCGCCCGCTACGCGCGCGGCGACGACTACCACGAGCTGATGTGGGCGAAGCTCAACGAGCTCCAGCGATGGATCGAGGAGCGCGTCGGCCATCCCGTCCGCGGCCGTGGCTACGTCGACACCGGGCCCATTCTCGAGCGCGACCTCGCGCGGCGCGCGGGCCTGGGCTGGTTCGGCAAGAACACGAACCTCATCAACCCCGGCAAGGGCTCGTTCTTCTTTCTCGGCGCCCTGCTGGTCGAGCTCGCGCTCACGCCCGACGAGCCATTCGAGGCCGACCGCTGCGGAACCTGCACACGGTGCCTCGAGGCCTGCCCGACGAACGCCTTCACCGGGCCGCGGCGGCTCGACGCGACGCGCTGCATCTCGTATCTCACGATCGAGCTGCGCGACGCCATTCCGATGGACCTGCGCGAGCCGATCGGGGAGAACCTCTACGGCTGCGACATCTGCCAGGACGTCTGCCCCTGGAACGTGCGATTCGCGTCGGTGGTGAAGGAGCCGGCATTCCGCGCCCGCGCTGTGATCGCGGGAAAGGACGGTCGCGCGCTGGCGCGCGACATCCTCCAGATGGACGACGAGCGCTATCGCGAGGCCTTCAGGGGCTCGGCGATGAAGCGCGCGAAGCTGCGCGGACTCAGGCGCAATGCGGCCGTCGTGCTCGGGAACTCGGGCGGCGGCGAGGATGAAGCGGTCCTGCGCGCCGCACTCGAGGATCCCGACCCGCTCGTTCGTGACCACGCGGCATGGGCTCTCGCGCGCCTGGCCAACGACCCTGCGCTCAGGCCCGATCGCTGACGACTCGCGCGATGGTGCGGAGCATCAGCTGGACGTCGAAGGGCTTCGTCATCACCTCGCGGACGTTCGGCAGGCTTGCGCGCAGGTCTTCGTCGGTGCCGACGTGTCCGGAGAGCAGCAGGACGGGAAGGTCGGGCCTCGTGGCCAGCAACTGTTCCGCGAGCGCCCGGCCGCCCATCTCAGGCATCACCACGTCCGAGAGAACCGCCGAGACGGGATGGCCCTCCCGCTCCAGGCGCTCGAGCGCGGCGATGGCGTTGATGCCGTTGGACGCCACGTGCACCTCGTATCCCGCATCCTCCAGCACGCGGCGTACGATCCGGCGCACCGCTTCGTCGTCCTCGACGAGCATGATCCGCGCGCCCCACGCGCGATGCTCCTCGGGCTCGATCGCGGCATGTGCCGGCGCCGCGGTCACCGGGACGACGCGGGCCGCCGGCCAGAAGATGGTGAACCGGGCGCCGCGGCCCGGGCTGCTCGTGACGCGAATCGCGCCGCGTGCCTGCCGCACGATGCCGAAGACCACGGCCAGGCCGAGCCCCGTGCCCTCCTCGGGCGCCTTCGTCGTGAAGAAGGGCTCGAAGATGCGCGACTGCGTGGCCTCGTCCATTCCCGCGCCGGTGTCCTCGACCTCGAGCACCGCGTAGTCACCCGGCAGGGCGCCCGGACCCACGGTGTCCGCGACGCGCCCCGCCGACGCGGTGATCGCGCTCGATCGCACGGTCAGCGTCCCGGTGCCGTTCATCGCGTCGCGCGCGTTGGCCGCGAGGTTGAGCAGGATCTGGTCGACCTGTGACGGGTCGGCGACGATCATCAGCGGCCGGCTGGCCTGCTCGATCTCGAGGGTCACCGCGGGGCCGATGACCGAGCGGAGCATTCCGTGCGACCGGTCGATGATCGAGCGCAGGTCGATCACGCGCGTCTCCACCGCCTGGCTGCGGCTGAATGCGAGCAGCCGCTTCGTGAGGAGCTGGCCGCGCTGCGCCGCCTGCTCGATTTCCGCGAGGTCCGCCGCGAGCTCCGTGTTGCCGTTGACGTCCATCTTCGCCAGCTGCGCGTAGCCGAGCACCACCGTCAGCAGATTGTTGAAGTCGTGCGAGATGCTCCCCGAGAGGCGGCCCAGCTCCTCGAGACGCCGGAGCTGGCGCTCCGCCGCTTCCCGGCGGCGCTCGCTCGTGATGTCCCGCGCCGTGGCGAAGAAGAACGTCTCGTCGCCGTCCACCACCAGGATCGCCGACAGCAGGCCGTGCCCCAGCTCGGTGCGTCCGTCGGGCAGGTGGCGATGGAAGGGAATCTCGAAATCGCGGACCGTGCCGTGCTCGCGCATCGCGTCGAGGAAGCGCGCCGAATCCGCGGGATCGGCCCAGAGGTCGAGGTCGCGCTGTGAGCGGCCGATCACCTCGTCGCGAGTGTAGCCCGTGAGCTGGCACCAGACGTCGTTCACGTCGACGATGACTTCGTCCGATGCCCGCAGGAGCGCCATGGCGTCGCGGGAGCTGCGGAACGCGGCCTCGAGAAGCACCTGCGCGCGTTGCCGCGAGGCCTCCGCCTCCCTGAGCGGCGTGATGTCGGTGACGATGGCGATCGCGCCCATGGGGGCGCCCGTCGTGCTTCGAACTACGCTTCCACGAACGAGGACGTGGCGCGAGGTCCCGTCGGGACGGATCAGCCGCACCTGGTAGAGCGTGTCCTGGCCCTGCGCGCGCCGCGCGCGCTCGGCGGCCCAGCGCTCGCGGTCGTCGGGATGGATGAAGTCGATCACCTCACGGCCCAGCACCGCCTGGACCGGCACCCCGAGCATGCGCACCATCTGGTCGTTGAGGTACAGCGACCGGCCTTCGGCATCCACCCGCCACACGCCCTCGCCCGCCGTCGCCAGCATGTGCCAGTAGGCGGCGGAGCTTTCGTCGGACTCGGTGCGCGCTGCTCCGAGCAGGAGTCCGACGATCGCCAGCGCCAGGAGCGAAGCCTGGGCTTCCGGCACCTCGATGCCGGTGATCCCGAGCCACGCCGCGATGATCGTCCACGCCACGCCATACACGGCGACCACGAACGCCGCGCCGTCGAAGCCTTCGCGGATCGCGATCCACCCGACGGGGAGGATGCACAGGATCTGGAGGTAGGCGAATCCGCCGTGGACGTCGTGACCCGCGAGCCAGACACCGGCCGCGATGGTCGCGATCATGACGGCCGCGCTCACGATCCGTTCGGTCTGGCGCTGTCGCCATCTCGCGCGACGCCTCGACTGTGCCGCGCCCTCCGTGCGCGCCACCGGGCTGAAGACGGGGCGCAGGGCCAGGAGCGCGGCCGGCAGGACCACCAGCGTACCGGCGATGTCGGCGGCGGCGAACGTCAGGGCATTCAGCCAGAGCGAGGGTCCCGCGCCGCGGGTGAGCGTGAGCTGGAGCGCGGCGACGATCGCCGCGAAGACCGCCGGCAGCACGCTCGCGCCGATGAGCCAGACGGCGTGCTTGATGCGCCACGAGTCGAGACCGGCCAGCACGCGACGGCGGATCGCTTCCGCCGCGAACGTGTAGGCCACCGTCTGGAGCACGGCCTCCACGACGATGACCGAAAGGGTCGCGTCCTGCGGAAGCCGGCCACCGAACAGCCCGAGCCGCACGAACACGAGGACGAACGCGCCCGGCCATCCCGTGAGGGTGAGGTAGGCAAGTGCGAGCCCCGCGCCCGGATAGAGGGGAATGATGCCGCTTCCCGGCAACGCGATCCGGCGCAATGCGAGATCCGCCGCGACGTACACCGCGAGCAGGATGACGGCCAGCAGCAGCCTGCGAGTCGGAAGCATTCGCCCGGCTGCGTCGTTCGGCATTGCGGCGTTCAGTCCTTGTAGGGGTCGAACTCGTTGGCTCCGGCCATCACCACTATCAGCGGCTTCAGCCTGTGCAGAACCCGCACCGTTGGACCCTGCGCCGCGAGCACCTCGGGCAGCCGTCGGTAAACATGTGGACTCTCATCGAGCCCGCCGCCGCGCAGGATCACACCCTTCTCGCGAATCCACGCCTCCATCATCTCCGACGTGACGCGGCCGGGCGAAAGCACCTTCCCCGTGCGGCGATTGCGCTTGCCGGCAGCCTGCGTCCTCGACATGACGCGTCCTGCCCCGTGGACCGTGCTGTAAAGCGCGTCCTGCTGGAGTTTCCGCACTTCCTCGGTCGCATCGACCGGTCGCGTCCCTTCGACGATCACGGCGTCGTCGCCCATGGACCCGCCGATGAATCCGCGTTGTCCGGGAAACGCTGGCGTCGCGCCTTTCCGGACGACGATGACGTCTTCGCCCAGGTGATTCTCTCGCCACGCGAAGTTGTGGTGGTTGTGCACGAGCTCGAGCTCCTGGCCGCCGAGGATGGAGACCACCTTCCTCGCGACCCATTCGCGACCCGCGTAGGCGTACTCGCCCGCGAGGTTCATCAGGTGCCAGTAGTCGTGCCCCGAGGGGGCCGAAACGTCGAGCAGGACCTCGCGCTCGGGAACCCGCTCGCCCCAGTGCCTGCCCTGGCCGATGGCCAGGAACGCCGATGCGATCGTGTGGCCGAAGCCGCGCGATCCGAAGTGCACGCCGACCCAGATGGCCCCGGATTCGTCGGCGAAGACGTCCACATAGTGGTTGCCACTGCCCACGGTGCCGAGCTGCTGGCGCGCCTTCGCCTCGAGGCCGCGACGCTCCTCCCTGGGAACGGCCGACCAGGCCGGGTCGGCGAAGAGCGGATGATCCACCGGCGCGTCGTCGGCCTGGTTGCGGCGGCCAATACCGAAGCTCACCGTCGCCGCGATCTCATCGGCGAGCCCGCTCAGTGAGGCATGGATCTCCTCCGGCGTGCGTCCGAAGGAGTCGAGCGTCAGGTCGGTGCGGATCGCCGCGTTGCCGCACGCGATGTCGAACCCCACGCCCACCACCGACACCTGGTTGCGGTACGCCGCCACGCCGCCGATCGGCATCACGTAGCCCACGTGGCCGTCGGCCATCAGGGCCGCGTCGACCGCGCGGCCCGCGACGTCCCTGAATTGCGCGATCGTCTGTTCGTCGTGCTGCCCGAAGATCTTCATGATCCCGGGATCAGGCAGCATTCGCGCCTTATCCGGCCGACCTCCACAGGTGCAGCGTCGCGTAGCTGCGCCACGGGCGCCACTCCATGGAAAGCCGCTCGGCGTCCGTCGCGCTGATTCCTCCGAGCTGCCGCCGGATGACGATGTCCTCCTTCGGGAAGGCATCGGTCCAGCGCAGCGCGCGCATGGCGATGTAGTGGGCCGTCCAGCTTCCGATGCCGGGCAGCTCGGTCAGCCGTGCCATGGCCTGGTCGGGGTCGGCACCGGGCTCGAGAGAAAGCCCGTCATCCACCGCTCGCGCGAGGGAAACGATGGACGCGGCCCGGGCAGGCATGACGCCGAGCCCGCTCAGGTCGGCGGGCCTGGCCCTGGCGATCCGGGCCGCGGTCGGTGACAGGCGGGCGACCGCCGGGTGCGGGGTGGCGATCACCTCGCCGAATTTCTCCGCGATCCGGCCGGCGAGCGTCGTTGCCGCCTTCACGGTGATCTGCTGGCCGAGGATCGCGCGCATGGCGAGCTCGAATCCGTCGAATGCGCCCGGCACGCGGAGCCCGGGATGTTTCTCGATGCTCGCGCGCAGCGCCTTCGACTGCGCGAGGTGCGCGGCGATCACGTCGGGCCGCGCGGCGAGGTCGAAGAGGTCGCGAACGCGGCCGAGGAGCGCGGGGAGCACCGGCGTCAGCTCGTGCGCGATGGTCACGACCAGTGCGCGGCGCTGCGCATCGTTGCGCACCTCGATCCAGCCGCGGCGCGACCCGAGGGCCACCGCGTGCACGTACGCGTCGTCGCCGACGTGCTCGACCCCGAGGGTCTGGCGCGCGCGGAGAAAGTCGAGAAGACCTTCCCAGTCGAAGGGCGGACGATATCCGAGCTGCAGCGTGAGACTGGTCGCCGCCGCCTGCTCCGGTGACGCGGCATCCTTCCGGAAGCGCGTCGGCGGCATGCCGTAACGCTGGCCGAAGGCGTCGTTGAAGCGGCGGAGGCTGGCGAAGCCACTTGCGTGCGCGACTTCGGCGATCGGCAGCCGGGTTTCCGTCAGCAGCTGCTTGGCGAGCAGGAGGCGCCTCGTCTGGAGCAGCTCCATGGGCGACACCCCGAGCTCACGCTGGACCACGCGCCGGATCTGCCGGGAGCTCCAGCCGAACTGTTTCGCCACGCGCTCCATCCACTGGCCGTTGTCGTCGGTCCGGTCGAGCATCCCTTCATCGATGCGATGAACGAGGAGGCTCGCGATGCGCCGCGCGTCGTCGACCGGCGCGTTGCCGGGGGCGAGCTCCGGGCGGCAGCGCAGGCACGGCCGGAAGCTCGCGCTCTCGGCGGCCGCGGCGCTGTCGAAGAACCGGCAGTTCGCCGCCTTCGGCGTCTTCGCGGTGCAGACCGGCCGGCAGTAGATACCCGTCGAGGTCACGCCGATGTAGAACACCCCGTCGAACCGCGGATCGCGCGAGGCGTATGCGTTGTAGAGGGCTGCGGTGTCGATGGTCATGGCCTGAAGGTAGCGCCGGATCCGGGACCTGCTGGCCATTTTCGGACATGGATGCGGCGGCCGTCCTGGTGTCCGAATCTGGCGAGAAATCGGGCGGAACACCCGGTAGGATCATCTCGCAGGCACCACCCTTCATTTCCTCGCACCAGGAGTCGATCATGTCCGTCATGGCACCAGCACCTGCTTCGCCGCGCCGCCGGTCCCCGACGGTCGCACCCGCCGAATCCGGCATCCGATACACGATCGCGCGCTCGTCGCTGGGGTTCGTCGCGATCGCCCGGACGGCACGCGGGCTCGCCGCGGCCTTCATCGGCGATGACGAGGACGACCTCGATAATCACATGCGGACCCGCTTCCCCGGCGCGAAAACCATGGAGGCCGATGAGCTGGTGGACCGCGTCCTCCGCTCGCTCGACGGCACGGCCGACGATCCGGAGATCCCCGTCGATCCCGCCGGCACCGATTTCCAGAAGACGGTGTGGCGCGCGCTCCGCGAGATCCCGTCCGGCTCGACGATCACGTACTCGGAGCTGGCGGCGCGCATCGGGCGCCCGGACAGCGTTCGCGCGGTTGCCGCGGCCTGCGGCGCGAACCCCATCGCCGTGATCGTGCCCTGCCACCGGGTCATTGCCAGGGACGGAAGTCTCACCGGCTATGCCTGGGGAATCGAGAGGAAGCGCCTGCTGCTCGAGCGGGAGCGGGCCGCGCGCGGATGATCGTTGCCGCCCAGTTGGGCGGACGGTAACATCCGGGTCTCTCCACCGGAGTCCGCATGTTACTCGGCATCCTGGGGGCACTCGCCGCGATCGGCGTCGCCCTCCTCACCGCGTCACTCAAGGTCATCGGCCAGGCCGAAGTGATGGTGATCGAACGGCTGGGCCGCTTCCATCGCGTCGCGCGTTCCGGCCTGAACATCCTCATCCCGCTGGTCGAGCGGCCGAAGTCGATCGACGTTCGCTACTTCGAGGTCGGCGTGGGCGGTGTCAAGAAGATCACCGCCGCGTCGACCACGCGCATCGACCTGCGCGAGCAGGTTCTCAACTTCCCGAGCCAGCCGGTGATCACGAAGGACAACGTGACCATCGACATCGACGCCGTGCTGTACTACCGCGTCGCCGATCCGCAGAAGGCCACCTACGCCGTCCAGAACCTGCCCTACGCGCTGGAGACGCTGACGCGCACGACCCTCCGCAACATCGTCGGCGAAATGGAGCTCGACTCCACGCTCGCCAGTCGCGACGCCATCAACACGCGCATGCGTGAGGTGATCGAGGAGGCGGCCATCGGCTGGGGCGTCGACCTCACTCGCGTGGAGCTCCAGGCGATCGAGCCGCCACGCGACATCCAGCAGTCCATGGAGCTCCAGATGCGCGCCGAGCGCGAGCGCCGCGCCGCGGTCACCAACGCGGAGGCGGGCAAGCGTGCCGCCATCCTCGAGGCCGAAGGCGTGAGGGAGTCGCAGGTCCGCCGCGCCGAGGGCGAGAAGGACGCGGCGATCCTGCGCGCGCAGGGCCTCGCGACCGCGCGCCTCGCGATGGCCGAAGCGGAAGCCGAAGCCGTCACCCGCATCACGAAGGCGCTGCCCGAGGGCCAGGCGGCCATGTACCTCCTGGGGCTCAAGTACCTCGAAGCGCTGCCGAAGATCACCGAGGGCAAGGGCACCACGATCTTCCTCCCCGCCGAGGCGACCGGGGTGATGGGGGCGATTGGCGGCCTGAAGGAGCTGCTGATGAAGAGCGGCGGCTCGTCCGCCGGCTCCGGCAGCGCCGGGGGCCCCGTCAACCCATCTTTCCCACCGGCAATGGCGTCGCCCCGACTCGGTCGCGGCGACGAGAACGACTCGAAGTAGGGAGGTCGAAGTTGGCGGTCACGAAAGAGCGGGCCGAGCGAATCGCGCGCGGGCACGCCTGCGAGAATTGCGGCGAGTACACGATCAAGAAGCTGAAGGTCAATCCGGCGCCCGCCGCGATCGTCGAGGAGCTCAAGGCGACGTGGATCGTGAAGAAGACCTGCGGCGTGTGCGGAATGGAGCAGGAGGTCGGGATCGACGACGACGGGGACATCGTCTTCGCCAATTAGGGACGGCTCGGCTGCGGCTGTCGGCTATCCGGGCCGGCGACCCGCCTTCGGCTATGGCTATGGCTTCGCTGCCCGCTGTCGGCTCTCGGCTCTCGCTCTCGGCTCTCGCTCTCGGCTCTCGGCGTTTTACCCGGGTACTATTGACGGGCGGATATTTACCCGGGTATAATCAGCGCATGATGACCGCTGATCGCTCCCCCGCCGAGCTGTATCCCGATCCGGGCACGGCCGAAGCCACCTGGACCGCGTTCGCCGACTGCCGTCTGGTGGCGTCGGGCAACCGCGAAGAGGTCCTGCGCGCCACCAAGAGGCACCTCGACGCGGGCGGCGCCCCGGTCCTGATCTTCGAGGACGCGTCGGGACGACAGGTGGACTTCGATTTTCGCGGCACCGTCGACGACGTCATCGCCCGCGCCCAGACCGAGGTGAAGTCGGGACCGGGGCGGCCACGCCTCGGCGTCGTCAGCCGCGAGATCTCCCTGCTGCCGCGCCACTGGGACTGGCTCGAGAGCCAGCCGAACGGCATCTCCGCGGCCATCCGCCGGCTCGTGGACGACGCCCGCCGCAACGAGACGGGCATCGAGCGGGGACGGCACGTGCGGAACGCGATCAGTAAGCTCCTCTGGGCCCTCGCGGGCGACCTTCCGAACTTCGAGGAAGTCGCGCGCGCGCTGCACGCGCGGGAGGATTCACGGCTCGAGGCGCTGATGTCGGACTGGCCGAAGGATGTGCAGGCCCACGTCGTCAGGAGGCTGGAGCGCGCAAAGGCGCTCGAGGCCTGGTAGGGAGGGCGGAGGACGGAGGGCGGAGGACGGAGGGCGGAGGGCGGAGTCTGCGGTTGCCCAGGTTTCAGTTGCTGGATTCACCCGCCGTCCTCCATCCTCCGCCCTCCATCCTCCGCCCTCCACCCTCCGCCCTCCGTCCTCCGCCCTCCGTCCTCCGTCCTCCGCCCTCCGCCCTCCGCCCTCCGCCCTCTACCGGGGCATCCGCTCGTCCCTCACCGCCGCGTGATACAGCAGCGACGCGTAGATCACGGCGGCCGACTGGAGATCCTTCACCGCGACCCGCTCCGGCGAATCCCAGTTCGTGTGATGGATGCGCGTGTCGTAGTCCACGTAATCCTGGATCGGGTTGAACGCCGGCACTCCCTGCGCGATGAAGCTCAGGTGATCGGTGTTGCCGATGCCCGAGATGAGATTCCGGCGATAGCCCAGGTCGCGGAAGGGCTCGAGCCAGGCGTCGAAGATCGACTTCGCGGCTTCGCTCCCCTCCATATAGAAGCCGTAGACCGGCCCGGTGCCGGGATCCATGTTCAGGTACATCGACATCTTCTGCCGCGACGCGCTGTCCGGCGTCAGGTGGCGCGTCGTCCACGCGCACGAGCCGAGCAGGCCCTCTTCCTCACCACCCCACAGCGCGATGCGGATCGTGCGCCGCGGCTGGGCACCGACTGCCTTGAGGATTCGCGCGACCTCGAGCAGCACCGCGACGCCGTCGGCGTTGTCGGCCGCGCCAAGCGACGAATGCCACGAGTCGAGGTGCGCGCCGGCCATCACGACTTCGTCGCGCAGGACCGGATCGATTCCCGGAATCTCCGCCACGACGTTGTACCCGTTCGTGTCCCGGTCGGTGAGACGCGTCTTCGAGTTGACGCGCAGCTTCACCGGCACTCCGTTCGCCAGCAGCCGCGCGATCATGTTGTAGTGCTCGGCGGCCATGACGATGTTGGCCGACGGCGCCGGCGCGGAATAGCGGCCGCCCTGGAGGAACAGCGAGCCATGCTCGCCGCGCGTCGCCGTGAGGCGCACGGCCGGATTCGCGGACGCGAGCAACTGCGCGACACGCTGGGCATCGGACCCTTGGCCCGCCCCGCCGCGACCGCCACCGGTGGCCGGCACGCAGTAGTTCCGGCGATTCGTCGGTGGAGTGGCCGCCGGCGCGGAGGGGTCGGTCGGCTGCGGGCGATCGGTGGTGATGTAGTTCGTCATGACCGGCTGGGTCATGACGATGCCGCCACGGATCCGCGGCAGGAGCGATTCGACTTCCGGGACGCTCTTTCCGGCCGTCATCACCGGCGTCGCCACGACGTCCCCGCGCGTCGACGCGCTCCAGGCCTCGGGATAGCCGAGCAGCGGCATGTAGCGCGGCTCGACCATCTCCAGCGCGAAGTAGTCGAGCTCCCATCCCTTGCCGAACGGCCAGGCCTCGAGTCGCGCGTTGCTCGCGCCGAACTCGGCGATCTTCTGCTTCGCGTACTCCGCCGAGCGAAGGTACGCGGCGCTGCCGGTCAGGCGGGGACCGATGACGGTCGTCAGCGTATCGAACATCCGACCGACCTGCGAGCGCTGGAGACCCTCGACGCGGATCTTCGCGATCATCGCCGTATCCAGGCGCTCCTGGCCGAGCAGCGCCGACGGAATGAGGGCCAGACCGGCCAACCAGGCGTAATTCATTTGAGCTCGCAGTGTCCGAAGGTGAACTTTACCGATCACGGATGATGAACCATCTGGCCCGCGCATGACCTCATATGAACGGCTCGTCGCGTATCGGCGTTCGCTGCCACGCACTCCACGCCTCGAGCGCCAGGTCGTCCGGGCGCGCGGGATCAATTTCGCGGTTTTCTCGACGCATCCGGTAGCCGACCGGCCGCCGCTCGTGGCGATCAACGGCGGCCTGATCTTCGATCATGGAATGCTGTGGCCCGCGCTCGCGCCCCTGGCGGCCAACCGGCAGCTCATCCTGTTCGACCTGCGCGGGCGAGGCGAGAGCAGCGAGCCCCCCGATCCCGCGTCGGCCACGATCCACGACGACGCCACGGACCTCGGCGCCCTCCGCCGCGCGCTCGGCGTGCGGCAGTGGGACGTGCTCGGTCACTCATGGGGCGGCGGCGTCGCGGCCCTCGGAGCGGCGATCGATCGCGGCGGCACGCGCCGGCTGATCACGGTCGATGCCGTCGGGCCGACCGGCGACTGGATGCCGCTTCTCCGAGCGAACGCCCTCGCCCGCCTGAGCGGTGAATCGCGTAAGCGCTTGGAGCGCATCGACGAAGCAGCGCTGACCTCAAGCGATCCGGAAGTTCACGCCGAGCAGGCGCAGGCGATCTATCCGGCATGGTTCGTCGATGATGACATGCCGTCCCGATTCGTCCTGCCAAAACGGTTGAATCGCACGGGCGCATCCGTTCTGGCGCGTTTGCGAACCGAGCGTTACGATTGGCGCCACGAACTCGGCAACATTTCCGCGCGCACGCTCGTAATTCACGGAGAGCTCGACCCCCTTCCTGTCGAGACTTCGAGACAGCTCGTTCAAGCCATACCTCCCGCCACGCACGCCGTGATACCCGACGCCGGGCACATGCCGTTCTGGGAAGCGCCCGACGTGTTTTTCCCCCTCGTAGAAGCGTTCCTGTCGCAAGACGGGAACGCGGCCTGAAACCCCCCAGGTCTCGCACGTCCCCCCGCGCTCCTCCCCGGAGCGCACAGTTCGGCGCTGTAGTTCCCACCACTTCGAATGAAGCGAATTCTCATTCCCTTCATGGGGCTGGTCGCGTGCCTGAGCACGCTGGCAGCCACTCACGAGCGCGGCTCGTCCGGAGGCACGGGTGTGCCCGCCGTGCGCAGCGAATCGGCCGGCGGCAACGTCAGCCTGCGCGCGCTCCGCAACGACGACGACAAGGCGAAGGCGCGGGCGAAGGTCCGCGACCAGGAAGCCGGCACGTACATCCGCGAGATCCTCCTCGCGCGCGACTCCTCGCTGGCGCGCTGGCGCGGACGCGAGGAGCCCGTCACGGTCTGGGTGCAGTCACGCCCCGACCTCGAGGACTGGCACGAGGAGTATCTCGACGCCGTGTCCGACGCGTTCATGGCCTGGGACGCCGTCGAGCTGCCGGTGCGCTTCCGCATGGTCCGCGATTCGGCCGACGCCGAGATTCACGTCACCTGGATTCCGAAGTTCAACGAGCCGATCAGCGGCCGCACGCGGTGGTCGCGCGACGACAACTGGTGGATCGTGAACGCCAGCATCCTGCTCGCGATTCATCACCAGCAGGGCGATCGCCTCGACGAGTCGGCGATGCGCGCGATGGCCCTGCATGAAGTCGGGCACCTGCTCGGCCTCGACCATACCACCAACGTCGGGTCGATCATGGCGCCCCGGGTGCGCATCCGCGAGCTGGCCGACGTGGACATCGCCACCATCCGGGTCCTGTACTCGGTCCCCGCCGGAACACTTCGGTAACCCGCTGTAACCCCGCTTCTCGCCGGGAAGCGCGGTCAGGAAATTGCCAATCGCTTGATGCATGCACGACGCATCGGGCGATTCGCTTTCGGTATTCGACGTCGCCATCGTCGGCGGCGGACCGGCCGGTCTGACCGCCGGGCTGTGGAGCGCGCGCTACCTGCACCGCGTCGCGGTGATCGACAGCGGCGATCCGCGGAACTGGGAAACCCGTGGCATCAACGGATACCTGGGCCACGCGGGGATCACCCCGCCGGAGCTGCGCGGGATCGGTCGTGACGAGTGCCGGAAGTACGGCGCGACCCTGATCGACGGGCTGGTCCTCACCGCGGAGAAGGTCGGCGACGGCCATTTCGACCTCGCGATCGAGGGCGGCTCCCGGATCCGCGCGCGCCGGCTGCTGCTCGCGTACGGCCTGCGCGACGTCTGGCCGGACATTCCGGGACTGGCGCGGGTCTACGGCGCCAACGCGCACGTCTGCCCCGATTGCGACGGCTACGAGGCGCGCGGGAAGAAGGTCGTCGTCATCGGGAGCGGACGCCGGGCGGTCGGCATGGCGCTCAACCTCACGACGTGGACCGACCGGATCATCATCTGCACCAACGGGAAGCCGCCCGAGCTCGACGAGCCGGAGTACTGCCAGAAGCTCGACGCCCTCAACATTCCCGTCCTGACTTCATCCGTCCATCGCGTCTGCTACGAGGGCTCGTCCATCACCTGCCTCGAGCTCGAGAACGGGATGCAGCTCGACGCGGACAAGATCTTCTTCACGCTCGCGCAGTATCCCTCGGACGACCTCGGTGCCCAGCTCGGGTGCGAGCGCGACGAGGGCGGCCACATCGTCGTGGACGACGGCATGCGCACGTCGGTGCGGCACGCCTACGCCGCGGGCGACCTGATTCCCGGCCCGCAGCTCGCGATCGCCGCCGCGGCCGACGGCGCCATCGCCGCGCTCCACATGCACAAGTCGCTCGTGCCTGAGGGGCGGAAGCTGGTGCCGCTGTGAGAGCGATCGAGGGATAATGACTATCCCTCGATCCCTTTATCGCCCTACCTCGTAGACCAGGTCCCGCGTCTTCCCGGCCCGCAGGATCACCAGCCGGACCTTGTCGAGGTGCCGGATGTCGGTGGCGTGCTGGAGGCGCGCGCGCAGCTGATTCGTGGTCGGCACGTCGTCGGATTCCACGCGGAGGATCACGTCGCCGCGCCTGAGGCCGATGCGCTCCGCCGGCGAGCCCTGAGGAACGCGCTCGACGAACACGCCCCGGCGGCCCTTGAGGCCCGAGATGTTCTGCGCGAGATCGGCGTCGACGTCCGCCATCGGCGCGCCGAGGACGCCAGTCATCGAGGGCGTCATGACCGCGACGGGAGCGATGCCGAAGCCGCCGCTCGTCGCGCGGGGCACGCGCGAAGGCGAGCCCACGACCGCGCGCGGGCTGGAGCCGGCCATCGCCTGCGCGCGCGCCTCGACGATCCGGCGCTCCATCGAATCCGCCATCAGCGGCATCGCCGGCATGCTCATCGTCGTCGCCACCGCCGCGCTGCGGCGCTCGGCCATCAGGCCGGGCGGAGCGCTTTCGACCGTGAGCACGACCTCGCGCGACTCGCCTTCGCGGCGCACGCGCACGGCGACGTCGCGGCCGGGCGTCAGCAGGCGCGTGAGGTTGATCGGATTCCGGCGAAGGTCCTGCCCGTTGAAGGCCACGAGCGAATCGCCGAAGCGCACTCCCGCCCGGGCGCCGGGCGAGTTGGCCTCGACCGAAATGACGGTCGGGTACTCGAAGTACTCGACGAACGCGCCGGCCGGCTCGGACCACGTGCGGTTGATGCCGTCGGCCACGAAGCCGAACCATCCCTTTGGAATCACGTCCATCGCCGACACGCGCAGCGCCGCCCGCGATGGCTCCAGCCGGATCGAGAACGTCCCTTCGCGGAAGCCGGCGAAGCCGCTCGGCCGTGGCTGGGCCATGATGGCGGCGGTCAGGCTGTCTTCCGTCGCGAAATACTCCGGCGACCCGAGTGGAAGCTCGTTCAGCCGGCGGGTGAGCGAATCGATCTTCGGTGTCTTGCGCACGATCACGACTTCGGCCGTGCGCCGCGACGAGTCCTGGCGCGCGACGGCCGTCGCGGTCGCCCGCGCGGGGATCGGCCCGGCGGAGGCGCCGCCCTGGCCGCCGGCGATCGCGGCGGGCGCCAGCATCGCGAGGCCGGCGACGCTTCCGAGTTTCCCGAGCCGGAGCATCCCGGCCCGCTGCATGACGGTCATGACTGCCCTGTCCTTCACTAGTAGGTCGTGAGCCGCGTGGACGCGGTGTTCAGCATGCGCATGGACGCTTCGCGCTGTCCCTGCGCGTTGAGGTACAGCGTGTTGATGACGGAGTCATACGGCGCCTCCTCGAGCGCGGCGCCGGCGATCTGCGTGACCTGCTCGAGGGCGGCCAGCCGCGTCTTGATCGCCGCCGGCGTCGCGAGGGCGAGGCCCGCGGAGTCCTGGCCGGCGATGAAGGCCATGGACGCCTGATACAGGTTCTGCGACTTCGCGGCGACCGACTGCGCCTCCTCGACCGAGGAGAAACGGGCGGGCGTCTCGAGGCTCGCGAGGTCCACCGCCGGAGCGGCCGGCGCCGTGTAACGGCCCAGCGCCGCGCCGCCGATCATCAGCAGGATCGCGGCGGCCGCCTGGAGCCAGCCGCGCGAGATGCGGGCGCGACGCCCGAAGCCGCGCCCCCGGTCGATCACGCCGTCGCGCGCGAGATCCGGCGCCAGGCGCTCCCAGCTCGTCAGCGGCTGACCGATCGCCGGCGCGCCCTTCGACATCGCGGCGAGCGCTTCGTACGCGCCGCGCTCGCGGCTGCAGGGCCGGCACGACGCCAGGTGCGCGAGCTCGGCCGCCGTCGGCTGCTCGTCGATGAGAGCGGCGAGCCGCTCAGGAGACAGGTGTGACATATTCGCGATTCCTCGAAGAGCTTTCTTCCGGTACGTCTATCAGATGCGCGAGCAGCTTCCGCAGCTTCGCGCGAGCCTTGAACAGTTGCGATTTCGATCCACCCGAGGTGATGCCCAGCTCCTGGGCGATCTCCTCGTGCGTGTAGCCCTCGACGTCGTGCAGCACGAACACCGCCCGCGCGCCCGGCGACAGCTTGGCCGTCGCGCTCTCGATGGACGCGGCCACGAAGCTCCGCTCCGTGTCCATCTCGACCGAAGCCGTGTCTTCCTCGACGGCGGTCTCGATCGCCGCGAGCCGCTTCGTGCGGCGCAGCGCGTTCAGCGTGCGGTTGACCGCGATCCGGTGAGCCCACGTCGAGAACTGCGAGTCACCGCGATAGCCGGGCAGCGCGCGGAAGATCTGGATCCAGACCTCCTGGGCGATGTCCTCCGCGAGGTCCTCGTCGAAGCCCACCAGCCGCCTGACCACCATGTCGATGTGCGGCGCGTGACGAGTCCACAGCGCGCGCAGCGCTGCCTCGTCACCCTCGATCGCCCGTCGGATGGTCAGGTGCTCGTTGTCCATGCCTGCAAACTTGGTCACCATGGGGGGCCCTTACGGTTTACCCCGGGTGGCGGTTCAGGGCCCCACGGCAAAGCCCGCCAGGTCTCCAGTCTACCGGCCTGCAAACCCTTGCGCACGTGTGACTTCAAGCCGCCCTTGCTCGTCGGCTGGTATCGGGACATAATGGCCGTTCCAACCTCCCGCGGCCGGGAACATTTCATCGATCCCGGCCGTAGCCAGTTGTAACGGCCACTCCGCCCTCCCCCTTCGGCCGCCTCCGCCCTCCGCCCTCCGTCCTCCCCCTTCGTTTTACCAGGAGTCTCCGTTGGTCCCTCTGCTGTTCTCGACTCTCGCCTTCGCCGCCGTGGTCGGAGACGGGTTGCCTGCCGCCAGCCCGACTTCGGTCGGTATGTCGGCCGCGCGCCTGGCGAAGATCGACCACGTCATCGAGCGCGGGATCAAGGCCGGCGGGTATCCGGGAGCCGCGGTGGTCGTCGGGCGTCGCGGGGCCGCCGTGTGGGAGAAGGGGTTTGGCCGTCTCGGGTGGAGCTCCTCCGACGCGGCCGTTACGGAGAACACGATCTACGACCTCGCGTCACTGACCAAGGTCGTCGGCACGACGACCGCCGTGATGCTGCTGTTCGATGAGGGCAAGGTGAAGCTGGACGAGCCGGTGAGCACGTACCTCCCCGAGTTCTCCGGCGGCAACAAGGACCTCGTCACCGTGCGGATGCTCCTCGAGCACCGTTCGGGGCTGCCCGCGGGCCGCGACCTGTGGCGCATCGCCAGCTCGCCGGCCGACGCGCGTCGCGCCGTGCTCGAGACGCCCCTCGCCTACGTGCCGGGCCGCGTCTACGAGTACTCCGACCTGGGCGCCGACGTCCTCGCCTTCATCGTCGAGCGCGCCTCCGGCATGCCGCTGGACGCGTTCCTCGACCAGCGCGTCTTCAAGCCGCTGGGGATGACCGAGACGCTGTTCCGGCCGACCCCACTGCTCCGCTCGCGCATCGCGCCGACGGAGCTGAACCCGCCGCGCGGTTATCCGCTGCGGGGCGAGGTCCACGACGAGAACGCCTACGTGCTCGGAGGGGTCGCCGGCCACGCCGGCATCTTCAGCACGGCGAACGACCTCTCGGTCTTCGCGCAGATGATGCTGAACGGCGGCGAGTACCAGGGCACGCGGCTCATCCAGGATTCCACCGTCTCGCTCTTCACGAAGCGCGCGGCAGGCACGCGCGCTCTCGGCTGGGACACCTGCGGCGGCCAGGGCAGCTGCGGGAAGTATCTCAGCGACCATGCGTACGGGCACACCGGGTTCACGGGAACGTCGCTCTGGATCGATCCCGACCGCGAGATGTTCGTCATCCTGCTCACGAACCGCGTGCACGCCGCGCGGGCGAAGCGTCCGGCCACGGTGATCGCCGACGTGCGGGCCGATCTCTCCGACGCCGCCGCGCTCGCGGTGACGGATGACCCGGACGGCGTGCTCGCGATGCCCAAGTCCTTCCGCGCCGACAAGGCGGTGGGCTGGAACAAGCCGGTCCGTCCCGTTCGCCGCGCGCGATCGACGAAGAAGAAGGCCGTGAAGCCGAAGGCGGTCATCACCCAGGCGGGCAAGCCGAAGACCCCCGCGAAGTCCACGTCGGCGAAGTCCACGTCGGCGAAGTCGACGTCCGCGAAGTCCACCTCCGCGAAGTCGACGGCATCGAAGTCCACCGCCTCGAAGTCGACGGCGTCGAAGTCCACGGCCACGAAGCCGAGCCCGGCGAAATCCGGCAGCGGAAAGAAGGCGACCGCAAGGAAGTAGCGGGCCGCGCTAGTTTTCCCGTCGTGGAACACGATGACACGACGGCGCCCGAGGGCGCGAAAGCAGCCGAAGCACAGGCGGAAGGCTCAGGCACTCCCACGCTGGCGGACCGCGTCCGGCTCGCCCTGCGCAAGGTCAAGGATCCCGAGCTCAACCTGAACATCGTCGATCTCGGACTCGTCTACGACATCGTCGCCGACGACGCCGGCAAGGTGGACGTGGACATGTCCCTCACCTCTCCCGGCTGTCCCGCGGGCCCTCAGATCATGGGCGACGTCGAGCGGGCGGTGAAGGCGGTGGCCGGCGTGACGGACCTGAACATCAACCTGGTCTGGGATCCGATGTGGACGCCGGATCGGATCGAGCCGAGGGTGCGGGCGTACATGGGGCTCTGAGGTTCTCGCGGAGTTGAAGAGAGAGCAATTACCGCAGAGGATCGCGGAGGTTCGCAGAGGAACGCAGAGGGGGGC
>CAMLHT010000024.1 GCA_946479895.1 uncultured Gemmatimonadota bacterium
TTCGCGGATCACGCCGATGAACGCGGAAGAAACGATCAGGAGCGCGGGGACTCGTATCGGAATGAGTCCCCGCGCTCCTGTTTGCCTCTTCTGCGTTCATCAGCGCGATCCGCGCACCAACCGCCTTTTCCCGCGAATGAAATCAGGGAGACCCGATACGGTCCGGATGACGCTCCTCGATCTTCCGGACGTTCGCCGCGGCCACTGACTCGAGCGACAGCCCTGCCGCCTTCGCGGTCATCGCCAGGCACCAGAGCGCATCACCGAGCTCTTTCTCGAGCATGCCCCGGTCCAGATCCCGCCCCTGAAACAGGTGCTTCCGCACGATGGACAACGCCTCGCCCGCCTCTTCGGCAAGGCCGGCAGCGGCATCGATCAGCCGGCCGTTCGCATCGAGGGCCGGATTGATCGTGCGCGCCGCGGATTTCTCGTACGTGTCAAAGTCCATTCGCTACCTCTTGCACCGATCCACCGATCCACCTAGTCGTCCTTCTGCCCGAACACCGCCATGTTCGACGAGTGTCCCGGCGCGACCTTCTTTTCGGGATGGATCCAGTGCACGGCCTGGTTTACCGCCGTCGCCGCCTCGCCGAAGCCGGTCGCGATCAGCTTCAGCTTGCCCTCGTACTTCGTGACGTCGCCCGCCGCGTAGATCCCCGGCCGGCCGGTGTCCATCGTGCTCGTCACGATGATCTCGTCCTTCTCGATCTTCAGGCCCCATTCGTTGATGGCGCCCATGTCGCTCACGAACCCCAGCATCGGGAGGACGACGTTCGCCTCGATCTGGCTGGTCGTCTTCGCCTTGACGTCGCGCAGCACCAGGTGCGTGAACGTGTCGGAGCCGTTCGCGCAGATCACGTCGTTCAGCTCGTGGAACGTGAGCAGTGACGCCTTCCCCGCTTCGGCCGCAGCCCTGAACTGGTTGACCGTCGCGTCGTGGGCGCGGAAGCGGTCGCTCCGGTGCACGATCGTCACGTGGGTCGCGCGCGACAGGAGCTGCACGCCCCAGTCGAACGCCGAGTCGCCGCCGCCGATGATGACGACGCGCTTGCCCCGGTAGTCCTCGGGATTCGTCACGACGTCGTAGATCCCGCGGCCGTACCACGGCTCGGCGCACGCCTGCGGCAGTCGCCGCGGCGAGAACGCCCCGATGCCGGCGGCGATGACGATGGCCTTCGTCGGAAACTCGTCCCTTTCCGTGACGAGCACGAAGTGGCCGTCGCGCTCGGCGAGCCGCACCACCTTCTGGTTGAGGTGCACCGGCTGCCCGAACTGTTTCTCCTGCTCGACGAGCTGCTTCACGAGATCCTTCGCGAGGATCTTCGGAAAGCCGGCGACGTCGAAGATGAACTTCTCAGGGTAGAGCGCGGTGAGCTGGCCGCCGGCTTCCGGCAGCGCGTCGACGATCTGCGCGCTGACGCCGCGCATGCCCGCGTAGAAGAGGCCGAACAATCCCGCGGGCCCGGCCCCGATGATGGTGATGTCGCGAATGTCGTGAATCATCCCGGAAAGATAGGTACATTCTCGGCGTGAAGATCTACACGAAGACGGGTGACAAGGGCGACACAGGCCTCTTCGGGGGCGGGCGCGTGCCCAAGGATCATCCCCGCGTTTCCGCGTATGGCGAGGTGGACGAGCTCAACTCGTTCCTCGGGCTCGCGCGCGCGACGGAGCCGCTCCCGCGCATCGACGAGATCCTGCTCGCGATCCAGCGGGACCTGCTCGCGATCGGGGCGCTGCTGGCGACTCCCGACAGGGAGAAGATGCGCGAGCATCTCCGCAAGGCGCGGGTGGACGACGGCCGCATCCACGAGCTGGAGCGGGCGATCGACGCCGCGGACCTCGAGCTCGAGCCGCTCAAGGCGTTCATCATCCCGGGCGGCTCCTCGAAGGGCGCGATGCTGCACGTCTGCCGCACGGTGTGCCGGCGGGCCGAGCGCGCGGTGGTGGCCATGGCGGAGACGGAGTCGATCCCGGACATCGCGATCGTCTACCTCAACCGCCTGTCCGACCTCCTCTTCACGCTCGCGCGGCTCGCCAACCGCCACGCCGGCGGGGTCGAGGAGACCTGGTAATGTCGCGCGGGCCGCAGCGGGTGCAGCTGCCGACGTACGAGGTCGCGATCGAGCCGGGAGCGCTGTCCCGCATCGCCGCGTTCGTGGGGCCGTTCGCCGAAGGGCGGCGCGTCGCCGTCATCAGCGACTCGAACGTCGAGAGCATCTACGGACGGAGGATCGCCGAGCATCTCGGCGCCGTCTCCGGCGTGCTGACGATCCCGGCGGGTGAGGAGTCGAAGACGCGCGAGACGTGGTCCGACGTCACGGACCGCATGCTCGCCGACGGGTTCGGCCGCGACACCCTCATCGTCGCCGTCGGCGGCGGTGTCGTGGGCGACCTCGCCGGCTTCGTCGCCGCGACCTACATGCGCGGCGTGCCCTTCGTCCAGGTCCCGACCACCCTCCTGGCGATGATCGATGCGTCGGTGGGAGGAAAGACCGGCGTGGATACGCCCGCCGGAAAGAACCTCGTCGGCGCCTTTCACCAGCCGTCGCTGGTCGTCATCGACCCCAGCGCGCTGGCCACGCTGCCCGCGAATCACTTCCGGGCCGGGCTCGCCGAGGCGCTCAAGCACGGCGTGATCGCGGATGCGAAGTACTTCGAGCAGATCGCCGCGGCGCGGGAATCGACCGCCCGGGACGAGCGCGCGCTGACCGGGCTCATCGCCGGGAGTGTCCGCATCAAGGCCTCGATCGTCGCTCGTGATGAGCGAGAGAGCGGATTGCGGAAGGTGCTGAACTTCGGGCACACCATCGGGCACGCGATCGAGTCGGCGAGCAACTACCGGCTGCTGCATGGAGAAGCGGTGGCGATCGGCATGTCGCTCGAGGCGACGCTCGCGGAGCGCATCGGCGTGGCGCGGGCCGGAACGGCCGACGCGATTCGCGGCGCGCTCGATGCCATCGGCCTCCCGAGCGCGTTCCCGGCGCTCGAGCCGGGCGCGGTGCTGGCGGCGACGAAGACCGACAAGAAGGCGCGCGGCGGCCGCGTCGAGTACGCGCTGCCGTCGGCCGTCGGCGCGATGGCCGGGGAATCGAGCGCATGGGGCATCCCCGTCGACGACGAGCAGGTCGCCGCGGTGCTGGCATGAAGGTCTGTCATCCTGAGCGCGCCTGTCATCCCGAGCGTAGAGAGGGACCTGCCTTTGCCCGGCGGAAGAACAGGTCCCTCGCTGCGCTCGGGATGACATTGGCGCTCGGAGCCTGCTCCGGGCCCACGGAGGTCCCGCGACACGAGCCCGTGGTCGTGAGAAGCCCCCTGCGCCTCGACGGCGTCGTCGTCCGCGGCGCGAAGAAGGGCTGGTATCTCGCGATGAACGGACCCCGCTACGCCGAGCCCGTGCCCGTGGTCCTCACGTCCTACTGCCTGCGGGGAACCACCCGGCGCGGACGCTACGTGCGGCCGGGAATCATTGCCGCGGACCCGAGCTTCTTTCCGCTCTCCCGCTACGTCGAGCTCTACGTCGGGGGCAGGTATTACGGCCGCTTCCTGGTCGACGACACCGGCCGGAAGATCAAGGGAAACCGCATCGACGTGTGGCTGCCGACCTGCCGCGAATCGAAGGTGTTCGGGGTGAGGCGAGGCACCGCTGTGCTACTGCCGAGGCTGCCCGAGCTGCGTCAGGCGGGGAGTCCGGTGCCGCCGGCCGGGCCGAACGGGCGCCGGTAGCCCGAGTCTTGCGGATTAGCCCGGTATGTCATCCTTCTCGACGTACCTCATCGGCTACTTCATCTTCGTCATCGGCCTCGCCGTGGCGGCGTTCTACCTGAATGCCCCGCCCATCTGGATCGGCATCGGCGTGGTCATCTTGATCGGCGTCGGCATCATGATGGCGACCCGCCGGGAAAAGCCGCGGGATCCGCCGAAGGTCTGAGCAGGGCCTGAAGATCCGAAGCGGATCGGTCATTCTGACCGATCCGCTTTGGCTTTACCGGTTACTCAGCCGGGTGACGCAAGCGTTTGCCCCGCCACCAGATACGTCCGGGCGCGGACCGTCCACATGATGACTTTCATGAGTCTTTGTTGACGGCCCGGAACCCGGCTTTTATCCTCGGCGTCCCTGCTTTGGGCGAGCCTCCAACCTGCTCGCTCCCACCCCCGTTTCTGGAAGGGATGAGTATGGCGTCAGTGACCGAGTCCAGGTCGAAAGGGTACTTCCGCTCCTCACCTTCGACCGCGTTCGATCAGTACCTGCAGGACATCCAGAAGCTCCCGCTCATCACCGATGCCGAAGAAGAGCGGCGACTCGCACGACGGGCCCAGAAGGGCGACGAGAAGGCGGCCGAACGGCTGGTGACGGCGAACCTCCGGTTCGTCATCTCGTACGTGAAGAAGTACCAGGGACACGGGCTCGATCTCTCGGAGCTCGTCGCGATCGGCAACGAAGGCCTGCTCAAGGCCGTGCGGAAGTTCGATCCGGACCAGGGCGTCAAGTTCATCTCGTACGCCGTGTGGTGGGTCCGGCAGGCGGTGCTCAAGGCACTCGCCGAGCAGACGCGCTCCGTGCGCATCCCGCTCAACCAGAATTCCCAGCTGATCCGCCTCGCCCGCGCGGAGACCGTGCTCTCCCAGGTGCTGAAGCGCGATCCGACCGAAGAGGAAGTCAGCACGCTCCTCGAGGAGACGGCCGAGAACGTCCGCGCCGCCCGCCAGATGTCGGCGCACGAGCTCTCCCTCGACGCGCCGGTCGACCGCTCCGATCGCGAGGCCTCGACCCTCGGCGAGCGCTTCGCCGGCGTTGACGGCACCGAGATCGAGGAAGTGACGGACTACAAGCTGATGTGCGAGTTCATCGACCGCGTCTTCAAGCGCTACCTGACGCCGCGCGAGCGCAAGATCCTCTACCTCTACTACGGGCTCGAAGAGGGCTCGGAGGCGATGACCCTCGAGCGCATCGGCGCGCTGATGGGCGTCACCCGTGAACGCATCCGCCAGATTCGCGAGCGCGCTTTCGAGAAGCTGCGCGAGTCGCCGGACGGAAGGGCGCTCGCCGGATTCTGGGCCTCGTAGGTCCGGACGTCGAGCGATTCCTCGAAACCCGCTGCGGCCGCAGCGGGTTTTTCGTTTGGCCCCCGGGCACCTCTTGTGCATTGATCAGCCCGCGTGTCCGACCTCATACCAGCGATCATCAACCGGAAGGCAGGCACCGCCGCCGAAGCCGCGAAGGTGCTGGCCGAGGTGGGCGGATTCGAGGTTCACGAGGTCGACCCGGAGGCCATTCGCGAAACGGCGCTCGCCATCGTCGCCCGCCAGCCGAAACGGATCCTCGTCTGCGGCGGTGACGGCTCCCTCTGCACCGTCGCCCACGTTCTGGCCCGGACGGGCATCGAGCTCGCCGTCGTTCCCGGCGGCACCCTCAACCACCTGGCCGGCTATCTCGGCCTCCCGGACGACCTCCGCGAGGCCGCCCTCATCGCGCGTACCGGCATCACCCGGACGCTGGACGCCGGCCGCGTCAACAAGGCCCTGTTCCTCAATACGAGCTCGGTGGGCGCCTACGAGATCTTCGTGCGCCGTCGCGATCGCCTCGAGAAACGGTGGGGCTATCACATCGCGTCGATCGTCGCCGGCCTCCAGATCCTGATCCGCACGCCGCTCGGCCGCGTCACCGTCGAGGTGGAAGGGGTGCAGCGGGTGTACCGCACGCCACTGGTCTTCTTCGGGGTCGGTGAGCGCGAGCTGAGAATCCCTTCCCTCGGCGGGCGGACGGACCATGGGAAGCGGGGCCTCCACCTGATGATCGTCCGCAGTCGCACCGGCGCCCGGCTCGCGTCCCTCGCGCTCCAGGCAGTCGCCCGTGGAGTGGATGCCGTCGCGCGCACCCCCGCCATGGACAGCCTGATCGTCGATCGCTGCACCATCGAGCTGGCCGGCGACACCGCGTCCATCGACGGGGAGCTGATCACCGTCGAGCCGCCGCTGGAGTACGAATTCCTCCCCGACGCGCTCACGGTCGTCGTCGGCGAGCGCCGCGAGGAAACGCGATCGTCATCCTGAGCGGTCGCCTACGCTCAGGCCGATCGGGTGGCTAACCTTCAGGCGTGTCAGACGCCATCGAACGACTCACGAAGATCGTCGGCGCCAAGCGCGTGCTGGCCCGCGAGGGCGAGCTGCTGACGTACGAGTCGGACGGGCTGCCGACGTACCACCGCCGGCCGTCGCTCGCCGTCTTCCCCGGCTCCCGCCAGGAAGTCATCGAGGTGGTGAAGGTCCTCGCCGACCTCCGCCTCCCGTTCGTCCCGCGCGGCTCGGGCACCGGCCTCTCGGGCGGAGCGCTCGCCGACGGTGTCGTGCTGCTCGGGCTGCATCGCCTGCGACAGATCATCTCGATCGATCCCGAGAACGCGCTGGCCGTGGTCGAGCCGGGCGTCGTGAACAGCACCCTGACGCGCGCCGTCGCGCCCTACGGCCTGCACTACGCGCCCGACCCGTCGAGCCAGACCGCCTGCACCATCGGCGGCAACGTGGCCGAGAATGCCGGTGGCCCGCACTGCCTCAAGTACGGCGTGACGACGAATCACGTCGCGTCCATCACGGCGCTGCTTCCGGACGGATCCATCCACACCCTCGGCAACGCGTGCGGCGACGACGGCGGGTTCGACCTGGCCGGCGCGTTCGTGGGATCGGAGGGATGCTTCGGCATCGCGCTCGACGTGACCGTCCGGCTGACGCGCACGCCGGAAGCCGTTCGCACGATCCTCGCCGACTTCACGTCGATGGATGCCGCGGCACGCACGGTGTCGGCGATCGTGGCGACGGGCATCGTTCCGGCGGCGCTCGAGATGATGGACCAGCCGACGATCGTCGCCGTCGAGTCGTCGATCTACGCGGCCGGCTATCCGATCGACGCGGCGGCGGTGCTGCTGATCGAGCTCGACGGGGCGATCGAAGGGCTGGACGACGATGCCGACATCGTGACGCGCATCTGCGCCGAGAACGGCGCGCGCACGACGCGGGTCGCGTCGGACGCCGCCGAGCGCGCGCGGCTGTGGCAGGGCCGCAAGAAGGCCTTCGGCGCGATGGGCCGCATCTCTCCGCACCTCGTCGTCCAGGACGCGGTCGTCCCTCGCACGCGCCTGCCCGAAGTCCTCGACGAGATCCACCGGATCTCCCAGCGTCTGCGGGTGAAGGTCTGCAACGTCTTCCACGCCGGCGACGGCAACCTGCATCCCAACATCGGCTACGACGCGAACGACCCGGACGAGACGGCGCGCGTGCACGAGGCCATGGGGGAGATCATGCGCGCCTGCGTCGCGGCGGGCGGCTCCATCACCGGCGAGCACGGGGTCGGCCTCGACAAGCTCGATTACATGGGCCTGATCTTCTCGCCCGCGTCGCTCGACGCGATGTGCGCGCTGCGCTCGGTGTTCGATCCGGACCGGCGCTCGAACCCGGGCAAGGCGGTGCCGGTTCACGCGTGCCGGGAGTGGTACGGGAGCGGGCATGTCCACTAGCGTCGCGCCTTCCTCGCCGGCGGTGGAACGGCTCGCCGAGCAGGTGCTCCAGGCGAACGAGGCGCGCCGTCCGCTGCGCGTCGGGGGCGCCGGCACCTGGAAGTACGCGGCCCCCGTGGAAGCCACGACGGAATTGTCCATCGCCGGCCGAGACGAGATCGTCGAATACGTGCCTGGCGACCTCACGATGACGGTCGGCGCCGGCGTGACGCTTTCGGCGATCGAGCGCGAGACGGCAAAGCACGGACAGTGGCTGACGCTCGATCCCTACGGCTCGCTCGACGGGACGATCGGCGCCACGGTGGCGGCGGCGTCATCGGGCCCGCTCGCAACGGCGTTCGGATCGCCGCGCGACCTGGTGCTCGGGCTCGAGGCGGTGACGGGCAACGGCAGCGTCGTCCGGGCCGGAGGGCGCGTGGTGAAGAACGTCGCCGGCTTCGACCTCACCCGGCTCTTCACGGGTTCACGCGGGACGATCGGGGCGATCACTGAAGTGTCGGTGCGCCTCCGCGCTCGGCCTGCCGTCGACGAGACGCTGGCAATCGGCCTCGGGACGCGCGCCGACGCGGTGCGTGACGCCATCGCCACGTTGCGCTCCTGGCCGGCCACGCCGCTGGCGGCCGAGCTCCTCGACGCGCGCACGGCGACGGCGCTCGGGATCTCCAGCTCGCATGCATTGCTGCTGCGGCTCGGGGGCAACGCGCGGTCGGTGGCCGCGCAGAAAAAGCGCGCCGGCGCGCTCGGCCGGTCGGTGAGCCTCGAGACCGACATGTGGGCCCGCCTGCGGCTTCTGGACACGGATTGCGACGCGACCTTCCGGCTGGCCGACCTGCCCTCCGCGTTCGTCGAGCGATGGCACGACGTCGCCGCGCTCTTCGGCGAGTCGCGCGTGATCGGGTCACCGCTGCGGGGCCAGATCCGGGTGATGCTCGCCAGCGTCGACCGCGCGGCCTTCACCGCCCTTCGCAGTCGCGCCCGCGGCGCGAACATCGTGTTCGACTCGCTCCCGAGCCCCGCGCTCTGGAACGCGCTGACGACCATTCCTTCCGAGAACACCTTGCACTCCCGGATACGCGACGCGTTCGATCCCATCGGCATCATGAACCCCGGCGCGATGCGCCTCGCGAGATGAGCGCCAACCCGTCGACGGCGGCGCCCTGCGCCCACCCGGGCACGCCCCTGGCCGACGTGCGCGCCGGCATCGATGCCTGCGTCCATTGCGGCTTCTGCCTCCAGGCCTGCCCCACGTACCTGACGCTCGACGACGAGAACGACAGCCCGCGCGGGCGGATCGTCCTCATGCGCTCGGCCTACGAAGGGACGCTCTCGCTCGACGATCCATCGCTGCGCCGGCACATCGACCAGTGCCTCGGGTGCCGCGGCTGCGAAACGGCGTGCCCGTCCGGAGTTCCCTACGGACAACTGCTCGAGGCCACGCGAGCCACCGTCGCGCAGCGGCATCGGCCGCCACTGATCGCCCGGATGGTCCTCGGTGTCTTCGGCAACCCGCTGCTGCTCCGGGCGGCGCTCTTCGGCGCGAAGCTCATCCGCAACCTCGGGATCGCCGACCTGCTTTCGGCGCTGCCCGGTCGCGCCGGGTTCTCGATGGCGATGCTGGCGAGCACCAACCGGAAATTCCGCGGCGGGAAATACCAGGCGAGCGCGATCAAGGCCGACCGCGCGACGGCGGTCCTGCTGCGCGGCTGCGTGATGGACGGGCTGTACCGCGAGACCAATCGGGCGACGGAGCGGACGCTCCGCGTCAACGGCTACCGCATGGAGCAGGCGCCGTCACCGCGCTGCTGCGGCGCGCTGCACGCGCACGCCGGAGACCTCGATGGGGCGCGGGAGCTCGCGCGCCGGAACATCGCGGCGTTCGAGGGGACTTCCGCCGAGTACATCGTCACGAACGCCGCGGGCTGTGGCGCGATGATGAAGGAGTACGGCCACCTGCTCGCGGGCGACGCCGAGTGGAGCGAGCGCGCGGAGAAGGTCGCGGCCAGGGTTCGCGACGTCACCGAGCTGCTGGCCGCGGCCGGACCGCGCCCGGCCGGCCCGCTTCCGGTGCGCGTCACCTACGACGCGCCGTGCCATCTCCTGCACGCGCAGCGAGTCGCCGCGCCGCCGCTCCAGGTGCTGTCGGCCATCGAGGGGCTCGAGCTCGTGCCCATCGCCGGCGCCGAGCAGTGCTGCGGCAGCGCCGGCATCTACAACCTCCTCGAGCCGGACGTCTCGGCGCAGGTGCTCGAGCCGAAGCTCAACGAGATCCGGCTCGCCGCGGTGGACATGGTGGTGACCGGCAATCCCGGCTGCCTCATGCAGATCGGCGCGGGGCTGTATCGCGCCGGGAAGGGCGCGCACGCGGTGCATCCCGTGGACCTCCTCGACGAAGCGTACGCGACGGGCATCGGGGTGCGGAAACACTAGGATGGAGAGCGGAGGGCGGAGGGCTGGCCGTTGACGGAATCCCGGAAATTTCCAATGCTGGTGATCCCGTTCCCCCGCGCCCTCCGTTTTCGGAGGCTCCAGTCGTTAGATACACGGCATGATTGAGCTCAACGGACGCCGGCTCGGCGTCGACACGACGATCGCCGCCGACTACGAGGCGTTTCATGACGGCGCCGCAGTCGTCGATTACAGCGACCGCGGCCGCATGCGCTTTCACGGGGCGGGTGCGAAGGATGCCCTGAACGGTATCCTCACCTGCGACGTGGCTCCCCTGACCAATGGCCAGGGCGCCTACGGTGTGGCGCTGACGAACAAGGGGAAGATCGTCGCCGACGTGTGCGTCTACGCGATGGACGAGTCTTTCCTGGTCGAATGTCCGCCGGCGGTCTGGGCCGCGTGGAAGGACCTCGTCAACAAGTTCGTGAATCCGCGTGTCTCACGGCGCACCGACGAAACGGACCTGACCGCGGCCATCGGCCTGTTCGGGCCACGAGCGCCATCCATCATCGGCGGTCTCACCGGTGTGGACAGCGCGCTCCTCGAGGAGATGCCGATGTACGCGCACACGACCCAGACGATCGAGGGCATCACGGTGAACGTCGCCCGGATTCCCGACCTCGGCGTGGAGGGTTACCGCGTGCTGGCGGTGCGCGATGCGTTCGAGACGCTGCAGACCGCGCTCGTCCGCGAAGGCGGCAGGGCCGTCGGCGCCGCCGCAGTGGAAGCGGCGCGCATCGAGGCCGGCCGTCCGCTGTGGGGCGCGGACATGGATGACTCCACGCTCGTGCAGGAGGCAAACCTCGAGACGCTCGGCGCCGTGTCCTACACGAAGGGATGCTACACGGGCCAGGAGGTCGTCGCCCGGCTGCACTTCCGCGGCCACGTCAACAAGCGGCTGATGGGCCTGCGCTTCGACGGCAGCGCGATTCCCGCTCGCGGGGCGACCGTCATGAGTCCCGAAGGAAAGGAGTCCGGTGACGTGCGATCGGCGGTCGTGTCACCCCGGTTCGGGCCCATCGCGCTGGCGATGGTCAGGCGCGAGCTCGACCCGGGTCAGTCGGTGATGGTTCCGATCGACGGCCTCGAGGCGCGCGCGACCATCACCGCCCTGCCGTTCGGCACCTGATGCCGACGGCGCTCGTCACCGGCGCCACGGGACTCGTCGGCTCGCACATCGTGGAGCAGCTCGTCCGTGGCGGCTGGCGCGTGCGCGGACTCGCGCGCAGCGAAGCGGCGGCCGCCGCCGTCAATGCGATGGCGGCAACCGCGGTGCGGGGTGACGTCTCCGATCCGCGCTCGCTTCAGGATGCCAGCAGCGGCGCGGACGTCATCTTCCACACCGCGGCGGCCATCACCCAGCGCGGCGGATGGGAGAGCTATCGCCGGCTGAACATCGAAGGGACGGCGGCGGTCATCGATGCGGCCGCCGCTTCCGGAGCCCGCCTCCTGCACCTCAGCAGTGTCGCGGTCTACGGGTCGTCGGGGCGCTACGGCTCCCGGAAGACGGACGAAGACGCTCCGCTCGGCTCGATCAACGAGCGCTCACTCTACGCGCGGTCGAAGCGTGAGTCGGAGCAGCTGGTGATGGATGCGCATCACGCGGGACGCATCTGGGCGACCACCGTGCGGCCGGACGTCATCTACGGCCCGCGCGATCGCCAGTTCGTGCCCCGGCTCGCGCGCGCCATCAGCCTCGGAGTCATGCCGCTCCTCGGTGGCGGGCGGTCCACGCTGGCCGTCGTGCACGCCGCGAACGTCGCGGAGGGAGCCATCCTTGCCGCCACCTCCGACAGGGCCGCCGGACGCGCGTACAATCTCGCGAACGACTACGACGTCACCGTGCGCGATTTCTACCGCCTCGCCGCCGAGGGTCTCGGACGCCGCGTGCATTTCGTTCACCTTCCCATCCCGGTCGCAAAGGCGGGCCTGCGCGTGTTCCGGGTCGTCGACCGCCTGGCGCTCGGTGGAAAATTCGCAGTGGCCACCGAGGGATCGTTGTCGTTCCTCACTCGCGACAATCCGTTCACCTCCGACCGCGCGCGTCGCGAGCTGGGCTGGTCTCCGTCCATGCGGCCGGAGGTCGGGATACCGGCCGCGTTTCGCTGGTGGGCCGACCACCGTGACTGAGGATCTTCCGGCTCTGGAGCGCACCCCCCTCAAGGAGTGGGCGGTGCACGTGGACGCCAAGGCGCGCGGCGAGATCAACGCCGCCGTGCGGAAGGGCGGGATCCGTGAGCAGCGCGCCGGGTTCGCCGTGCGACACGACCAGTTCCTGCTCTATCCGACGTTCTTTCACGAGAAGGTCGATGAGCTGGACGAGCGTTTTCGCGCGCGCGCCGGCTCCATCGCGCCACCCGCGGGCGGCACGATCTCGATCGCATACGTGGCGCGCGTGGCCGGCGTGTGGCCGGTAGCCGACCTCGAGGTGCTCCGCCGCGTGCAGCCGCTCCAGGGACTGTCGTGGAAGGCCGTCGAGTCCCGATTCCATTACAAGGGCAAGCCGGGCGTGCAGGTCGTGGCGCTGCGGGTGGCGCGACTCCCCGCGGTCGTGACGATTCCGGAGATCAGGCGCTACGCCGGCTGTGTCTCGTGGGTGGAGCTCGACGAAGACATCGACGTGAGCGCGGCCGAGCCGGTGCTCGATGATCGCTCGTTCGCGAGGCAGCTCGACTCGCTGGTCACCGCGCTCGGGTAGAAAAGAAAAGAGGCGCGTGCCGATCCGGCACGCGCCTCTCCGTTTGTCGCGAAACGATTACGGCTTCTTCTTCGCGGCGGCGACCGAATCAGCAACGCGGATCGAGTCGGCCTTCTTCACCGAGTCCGCCATGCGAACCGAATCCGCCATGCGCATCGAGTCGCTCATCGCCGGCGGGGCCATCGCGGGCGCGGAGGTATCCGTCGCGGCGTTGTCGGCCTTAGAGCAGGCGGCAACCGCGATCACAGCAGCAACAAGGGCCAAGCGCTTCATTTCACGTTCTCCTCGAGAGGGGTCAGGTTTGCGAGCAGCGTTGGTCCGTGGGCGCGTCCCGGTGCTCGTAGCAGGTCTAACCTAGATTTGCCGGGGTTAGAGTCAAGTACGAGCGTCCGGGCAACTGCCTCTCCGGCAACGACTTCTCCCGCTAGGTTCCGAGGAAGGATGCAACTGGAATACCGTTCCGATCCGGCCGCCGCCGATCCGGGCTTTTCCGGGGTTGTCCGAGGCGCCTGCCCGCACGATTGCCCGGATACCTGCGCCATGCTGGTGACGGTCGAGAATGGCCGGGCGACCCGGGTCGCCGGCGACCCCGACCACCCGGTCACCCGTGGCTTCCTCTGCACGAAGGTCAATCGGTACGTCGAGCGCACCTACCACCCCGACCGTCTCCTCAGGCCCCTGAAGCGGGTGGGTCCCAAGGGATCCGGAGCATTCGTCGAGATCGGCTGGGACGAGGCGCTCGACACCATCGCTGACCGCCTGACCGGGATCATCAACTCGGACCACGGGCCGCAGGCAATCCTGCCGTACTCCTATGCGGGGACGATGGGGATGATCCAGGGCGAGTCCATGGACCGGCGGTTCTTCCATCGGATCGGTGCCTCACGGCTCGACCGGACCATCTGCGCCATGGCGGGCACGGTGGGAATGCGGATGACCGTCGGGGCGAACATCGGGGCCGACCCCGAAGGAATCCCGCAGAGCGACCTGGTCCTGCTCTGGGGCACCAACACCCTGACGTCCAATCCGCATCTCTGGCCTTTCGTGCTCGAGGCGCGCGCGAACGGCGCCCGGATCGTCGCGATCGACCCCATCCGGACGCGCACGGCGGCGCAGTGCGACGAATGGATCGGGATCCGCCCGGGGACTGACGCGGCCCTGGCGCTCGGAATCATGCACGTCCTCTTCGAGCGCGGCCTGACCGACGAGGACTACATCGCCCGGCACACCACGGGCATCGACGAGCTCCGGGCGCGTGCGGCCGAGTACACCCCCGACAAGGTTGCCCGCATCACGGGGATCCCGGCGGACACGATCGTCCGGCTCGCCGAAACGTACGGGCGATCGAAGGCGTGCTTCATCCGGATCAACTACGGCCTCCAGCGGCATGCCGGTGGCGGAATGGCGGTCCGCACCATCGCCTGCCTCCCCGCGCTCAAGGGCGACTGGAAGCGGGCCGGCGGCGGCGTGCAGCTCTCGTCGAGCGCCAATTTCGCGTTCAATCGCGCGGCGCTCGCCCGTCCCGATCTCTCGCCCGACGTGCGGACCATCAACATGATCCGGCTCGGCGAGGCGCTCACCCGGCCCGATGCCGGGGTCGGAGGCCCTCCGGTCAAGGCGCTGGTCGTCTATAACTCCAATCCGGCGGCGGTCGCGCCGGAACGAACCGAAGTGCTCCGCGGACTCGCCCGCGAGGACCTGTTCACCGTCGTGCTCGAGCATTTCCAGACCGACACCGCCGACTGGGCCGACATCGTCCTTCCGGCGACGACCCAGCTCGAGCACTGGGACGTTCACCTGTCCTACGGGCATCACTACGTCACCCTCAACCAGCCGTCGATCGCGCCGCTCGGCGACGCGAAGCCGAACACGGAGATCTTCCGGCTGATCGCCGGTCGCATGGGCCTCGGCGACGCGATGTTCGCCGACGACGACCTCACGATGATCGGGCAGGCGCTGGCGACGAACGCCGAAAAGCTCCAGGGCGTCACGCTGGAGAAGCTGCGCGAGAAGGGCTGGATGCGCCTCAACGTGCCGACGCCGTACCTCCCCTACGCCGAGGGCGGGTTTTCGACGCCGAGTGGCAAGTGCGAGTTCGTGTCGCCGCGGATGAAGGAGATGGGGCTCGATCCCGTTCCGTCCTTCACCGCACCGTACGAGTTTCCGGATACGTCGCCCGAGCTCGCGCGGCGGTATCCCCTGACGCTCATCTCGTCGCCGGCGCACCAGTTCCTGAACTCGACGTTCGTCAACGTCGACTCGCTGCGGCGCGCGGCGCGGGAGCCGGAATGCCTGCTCCACCCCGCCGACGCCGAGCGGCGCGGCGTGGCGCCCGGTATGCGTGTGGTGGTGTACAACGATCGTGGGGCGTTCACGGCCGTCGCTCGGGTGGAAGACTCGATCCGCGAAGGCGTCGCGTGGGCGCCTTCCATCTGGTGGGGCAAGCTCGCCGCCGACGGCGCGAACGCGAACCACACCACCTCGCAGCGCGAGACGGACATGGGGCACGGACCGGTGTTCTACGACAACCTGGTCGAAGTGGGTCTGGCCGACTGAGTTCGTCATCCTGAAGGATCTGTCCTGGAGGAGCTGTAGTGACTGCATTTCCGAAGACGCTGGGCGAGCTGAAGAAATCACCCCATGGCGTGCCCGCGCGGGCGCTGCGCTCGGTGAAGGACGAGATGCGGCAGAACCTGCTGTCGAAGCTCTGCACCGAAGGACCGCTGTTCGAGGGCGTGATCGGCTACGAGGAGACCGTCATGCCGCAGATCACCAACGCGCTGCTCTCGAAGCACAACTTCATCCTGCTCGGCCTCCGCGGCCAGGCGAAGTCGCGCATCCTCCGCTCGCTCCTCACCCTCCTCGACGACGCGGTGCCGATCGTCGCCGGGAGCGAGGTCAACGACAATCCCTTCGCGCCCATCTCGAAGTACGCCCGGACCATCATCGCCGAGCGTGGCGACGAGACGCCGATCGACTGGATCGAGCCGGAAGACCGCTACATCGAGAAGCTCGCCACGCCGGACGTCACCATCGCCGACCTGATCGGCGACCTCGACCCGATCAAGGCGGCGCGGGGCGGCCACCTGCTCGGCGACGAGCTGACGATTCACTACGGCATGCTCCCGCGCGCGAACCGCGGAATCTTCGCGCTGAACGAGCTCCCCGACCTCGCCGGCAAGGTGCAGGTGGGCCTCTTCAACATCATGCAGGAAGGCGACGTCCAGATCAAAGGCTATCCGGTGCGCCTGCCGCTCGACGTGCAGCTCTGCTTCACCGCGAACCCCGAGGACTACACGGCCCGCGGCAAGATCATCACGCCGCTCAAGGACCGCATCGGCAGCGAGATCATGACCCACTACCCCGAGACGGTGGAGCTCGGGATGGACATCACCCGGCAGGAAGCGTGGGCCGACCGCGCCTGGAAGCCGGTGCGGGTGCCCGACTTCATCGCCGAAGTGATCGAGCGCGTGGCGTTCGAGGCGCGCGGCGACCGGCGGATCGACAAGCGCTCGGGCGTCTCGCAGCGCATGCCGATCACCGTGATGGAGAACGTCATCTCCAACGCCGAGCGGCGCGCGGTGATCACCGGCGACGCCGAGGTGGTGCCGCGCATATCCGACCTCTACGCCGCGCTCCCGGCCATCACCGGCAAGATCGAGCTGGAGTACGAGGGAGAGCTCGTCGGCGGCGCCAGCATCGCGCGCGAGCTGATCCGCCGCGCGGCCGACGCGACCTTCCAGGCCCGGGCCGGCGGCGTGAACGTGGACGACATCGTGATGTGGTTCGACGAGGGTGGCGCGCTCCAGATCGAGGATGACGCGAAGGCGGAAGGCGTCCTCAAGGCGCTCGACACGATTCCCGACCTCGTCCGCGTGGTCGACCGCGTGGGCCTGGCGCCGTCGTCCGACGCGCCCGTCGCCGTCGCGGCCTGCGAGCTGGTTCTCGAATCGCTGGTGGCCCGCCGGCGCATCTCGCGCTCCGACGGCGGCCGGTATGGCCGTGCCAATCCGGAGCCCCGCCGGCGGCCGAACCAGGATCTGTTCGGCAGCGGCTGACCGGTGAAGGAGATGGCGGGCGAGCCCACGACGGTCGTGCGTGGCGCCATCGAGATCCGGCGCGCCACGCTCGACGATCTCGCCACCGTCATCGAGCTGCGCCTCGCCCTGCTGCGCGAGTACGCGGGCCATCCCGTCTACGGCCGGCTGCGACCCGACGCCGAGACCCGCGCCCGGCCCGTCTTCGAGCGGCAGATCCTCGCCGAGGACCAGGCGATCTTCCTGGCCGCGCATCGCGGCCAGATGGCCGGCATCGCCCGCTGCGCCGACACCCGGGGGTCGCCATTGCTCTTTCCCGACCGCTACTGCTACATCACCTCGGTCTACGTGAAGCCTGAACACCGCCGCCACGGCATCCTGTCCGCCCTGCTCGAGCAGGTCGAGCAGTGGTCGCGCCGGCGGGGCCTGACGGAGATGCGCCTGCACAACTCCACCCTGAACGCCGAAGCGCGCGCCGCCTGGGACCAGCTCGGGTTCGCGATCAACGAGGAAGTCCGCCTCAAGCAGATCAAGCCATAGCGATGCCATTCGTCACCATTTCGCGCATGTACGGATCCGGCGGCTCGGAGGTCGCCGAGAAGGTCGCGCGCGCGCTCGGCTGGACGCTGTACGACAACGAGATGGTGGACGCCATCGCCCAGCGGTCGGGCCTGAGTGCCTCGGAGGTCGCCGGCAGCGAGGAGCGCGTGCCGTCGCTCGTCGAGCGCATCAGCGGGGCCTTCACGCTCGGAACGCCGGAGGCGATGCCGGCCTTCGTCGAGGGTGGCGCGACGACGCCGGACGAGGAGATCGTCGCCGCGACCCGGGCGATCATCGACGAGGCGGTGAAGAAGGGCCCTGCCGTCTTCGTCGGGCGGGGAGCGCAGTGCCTCCTCGCCGAGCGCGGCGACGGGCTGAACGTCTTCTGTCACGCGCCGATGCCCGCGCTGATCCAGTACGCCGTCCGGAACCTGGGCATCTCCGCGCAGGACGCGGAGAAGAAGGTCCAGGACATGAACAGGCAGCGGGAGCAGTACGTCCAGCGGCACTGGAGCCGAAAATGGATGTCCCCGCTCAACTATCACCTCTGCATCGACACCTCGTGGTACGGCATCGACGGGGCGGCCGAGGTGATCACGCGGGCGGTGAGGGAGCGCCTCGTGAGCGGCCGGAGCGGCGCCGACACGCGGGCTCAGTGAATGATGCTGCCGACTCCTGAGCCGAACCGCGGATTCACCACCGAGTTGAAGATCGAGCCGAAGGTGTAGCTGAAGCCCGCCCGCAGGTCGTAGCGGTAGTCGGTCCGCAGCGCGCGCTGCTCCAGCAGGATCTCCTCGTCCGTCGCGCCGCGCTTCGGGATCGACAGCTGGTCGTGGATCAGCGACGTGCTGGCTCCGATCTCGAACTCGAGGCCGCGAACGACCCGGAGGTTCCACTCCATGTCGAACTCCAGGCGGTTCTTGGAGAAGTCGTCGAGATAGTTCGAGGCCAGCAGCGTCGCGTTCGCGGAGCCCCACGGCTGCCGGACGTCGTAGCCCACGGTGAAAGCGTGCGCGGGGCGGGTCTCGCCGAGCCGGCCGAAGATGGTTTCCTCGCGGTATCGCATGGAGGCGATGCCGAGCGCGTACTGGAGCACGAGCTGGCGCCGGGTCGATTCCTCGTAGGGAAAGATGCTGTACTCCACCGCCGGCGCGGCAAGGACGCGCAGCCGAAGATTCTCGAACGTCGAGGAGCGCAGCGTCGTCTGGAGCCCCGCCCCCCAGTGATCCGCGAGGCTGTGGATGGCGATCGCGCCCCCGTTGTACTGCTCGCGGGTGCTCGTGACCTTGCTGCCGTCATCCAGCTCGAAGCGCGAGCGGTCGTAGTCCATCCCGACGCTGAGCCCGAGCTTGAGCGCGCGCGTGATCCGCCGCGCGTCGAAGTCGGCGTCGAGCGAGATGTCGCTCTGCCGCTGTTCACGCTCGGTCGACGCGCCGGAGCTGACCTCGAAGACCCACGCGTTCCAGCGATCGGCGCCGGCGGACGGCGCGGTCTCGTCGTCCTCGCGCCGGGCCGCGCTCGCGACCCGGAGGACTCGACCGGCCTCGGTGCGCGCCGCGTACGGCATGAGCGCGAGCTGGACGTTTCGCGCGATCTCCATCCGGCGCGCATCCTGGGTGGCGCTCGGCTGGGTCGAGAACGTCAGGGTGTCGCGCCGGCCGGTGAACGGGCCTTCCCCGATCGCCTCGAGCATGTAGCGGCTTCCACCGGCGCCCGTTTCCTCCCTCGTGAGCAGGAGATGGACGTCGCTGTCCGCCCGATCCCGGACGAACGACACCCACGGCGTCTCGACGCGGAGGTAGTCGAAGTCGCAGAAGTGGCAGTCGAGAAACGCGCGAATGGGCTCGGCGCGCAGCACCTGGGCCGAGAGCGGCGTCGCGAGGAGCAGCAGCGCGATCGCGACCGCGGGTCGTGGCAGCAGGATCATCGGGCAATCGTCATGATGCCCGTAGAGTTATCGACCCCGGGCCCCGTTTGCTACTTGTCGACGAGCTTCGCGGCGCTGAGCTGCGCGTACTGCTCGTCGACCGACTGCGGCACGAGCAGGTTGTCGGCGATCGCGGCTATCTCCTCGGCCTGCCGCCAGGCAGCCTCGAGGATCGCGAGCTCCCCTTCCATCGCCCGGCGCTCCACGTCCTCGTGCGCGGCCATCTCCATGGCGAGCAGCATCGGCGCCGGGATCCGGTCGATGAACACCTCGGATCCGGCGAGCTCGGGCCGCCGGCTACGGCGGCGCTTCGACGCCCCCAGGCCTGCCGCGCGTCCGAAACCCGTTCCGCTCGCGAACAGCTCGCGTGCGTCGGGCGTCTGCTCGAGATACTTCACGGCGGTGTCGATCTCGTCGCGCTTGCCACCCTTCGCGTTCACCGCGGGAAGCACGCTGCCGGCGACGCGGAAGGCATCCTCACCGCGCACGACGACCGTCGACGATGCCGAGCGCCTCAGCCCGGACGGATTGTACGGAAGCCGGATGAGCATCTCGCCGTCGTCCACGCCGAGCACGATGCGCTTGATGTCCGCGCCACGAATCACCGTCGGGCGGTCGTACCCCGGAAGGGCTACGCGCGCCCGGACGACGCGGTCGCGTGCGACCTTGAGCAGCGCGTTGGTTCCCTGCCACAGTCCCCAGCCGCCGCCCGCCACCGATCCGAAGCCCAGCAGCGGCCCGCCCACTATGACGCCCGCGACGATCACGGCTCCGCCCACCGTGTAGGACATGTAGCGCAGGCGGCGGCGGCCGAACTGATCGCCGTACCGCCAGGCCGCCATCTCCGGCCGCTGCGGCCTGCCGATACGCACCAGCTCGAGACCCTCGCGGAGGCGCGACATCCCGATGTTGTCGGTGGACACCCGGAGGCGTGTCGAGGTGAAGAGCCGCTCACACTGCTCCACCGCCTCCCAGCGCTCCTCGATCGGCGTGAGGTTCCACCGCTCACATTTGCGGCAGACGACCCACAGCCGGCCCTGGGCCGCGTCGAACGCCAGCCGGCGCCCGACGGGAAACGACTCGAGCACCTCGTTGGTGCCGAGGTCGGAGTGACAGAACAGGCAGGTGGAATACACCTAGAGAGCCCTCAGCTCTGGACGCTTGAAGAACGCATACCATGAGTACGAGAGCATGATCGCGGCGGTGCCACCGATCGCCACCGTGACGCCGAAGGACTCCGCGAGCGTTCCGGCGATGAACGACCCGAACACCTGGGAAACCCCGACGACGACCAGCGAGTAGGCCGCCATCAGCCTGCCCCGGAGCTGGTCGGGCACCAGGTGCTGGAGCATAGCGTTGCAGAGGGCGTTGTTCACGATCATCGCGAACCCGGTGGCCAGCAGCACGATGCAGGCAAACGCCACGTTCCGGGAGAACGAGAACGCGATCAGCAGCGTCGCGAATCCCATCGAGGCTACCGAGAGGAGCTTGCCGCGCGGGAATCGATCGCCGACGCCGGCGAGGCCAAGCGCGCCGAGCAGCCCGCCGGTGCCGACGCAGGCGAGCAGCAATCCGTAGCCGCCCGCTCCGAGATGGAGGACCTTCCGCGCGACGACCGGCATCAGCGTGAGATAGGGAATGCCCAGCACCGAAAACACCGCCACGACCTTCATCAGCGCGCTCACGCTGGGCGTGTCGCGCATGTAGCGCAGCAGCTCGCGAATGCCGTCGAGCGGACTGACCCGCGTCACCGCGATCACGCGCTCCGGAAGCCTGATCATGAAGAGCCCGACGAGCACCGCGATGTAGCTGAGCGCGTTGACCCCGAAACAGGCGGCGATGCCGGCCTTCGCGATCACGACGGCGCCGATGCCCGGTCCGACCACGCGCGCGAGGTTGAATCCGCTGGAGTTGAGCGCGATGGCGCCGGCCAGCTCCTGCCGCTCGACGAGGTCGATGACGAGCGCCTGGCGGGCGGGAATCTCGAAGGCGCTGATGAGGCCGTTGGTCGCCGCGAGCGCGATCAGCCACACGATCGTGATGTGTCCCGACATCGTGAACCACCAGAGCGCCCCCGCCTCGAGGGCCAGCAGCGTCTGGCAGACCCGCACCGCCCTGAGCTTGTCCACCCGGTCGGCGACCACTCCTCCGTGCAGCGAGAACAGCAGCACGGGAAGCGAGCTTGCCGAGGCAACCAGGCCCACCAGCAGCGCGCTGTTCGAGAGCTCCAGCGCCAGCCAGCCGGTCGCCATGGTCTGCATCCACGTTCCGATCAGCGACACCGTCTGCCCGGTCCAGAAGAGCCGGAAATTGCGATGTCGAAGGGTGCGGAAGGGGTTGGCCATGGATTGGAGCGGGTAGCGAATGAGCCGGAGAGCCCGAAAGCGGCGCGCGCGGCTCCCTGAAAGTATTCGGCTATCGGGCTCTCGAGCCTCCGGCTATCTATAAGACGGGATGAGATTTCATACCTATTCCAAGTTCAGCCCGGAGCTGGCCGACGCCGTCGACCTTCAGGCGCTGCTGGACAAGCTCGCCGACTTCCTGCTGCAGTCCGGGTTCGCGGGTGGGCACGACCCGCACTCGTACTACGAGTCGGGGCTCGAGGAGCCGGGCGACCGCTCGCTCGAGGCGCTGAAGCAGGCGATCCTCCAGGCCCTGCTCGAGGGCGGACAGTTCACGCCCGAGATGCTCGAGGCGCTCCGCAACGGCGAGACGGAGGATGGCGAAGGCGAGTCGAAGCTCGCGAAGCTGCTCGATGAGCTCATCCAGCGCCTGATGAACGAAGGCTACATCACCCTCGGCCAGCAGCCGCAGATGCCGGCGGGCTACCAGCCACTCGAGGGTCCCGGCAGCATCTCGAAGGCCGCCGCGCGCGACATCAACTTCAACATGACCGAGAAGGGCGTCGACTTCCTCGGCTTCAAGTCGCTCCGCAACCTCCTCGGCTCGCTCGGCAAGTCGAGCTTCGGCAGCCACGACACGCCGTATCTCGCCACGGGCATCGAGGCCGACGGTTGGAGCAAGGAGTACGAGTTCGGTGACGTCCTGAATCTCGACGTCAACGAGACGCTCAAGCGCTCGCTGGCCCGCACGGGATCCATCGGCATCCCCCTCGACCTGGACTACGGGGACCTCATGGTCCGGCAGGCGGAGTATCGCTCGTCGTGCGCGACGGTGCTGATGCTCGACTGCTCGCACTCGATGATCCTGTACGGGGAAGACCGGTTCACGCCGGCCAAGAAGGTCGCGCTCGCGCTGACGCACCTGATCCGCACGCAGTTCCCCGGCGACACGCTGAAGGTGGTGCTCTTCCACGACTCGGCCGAGGAGATCCCGCTCGCCACGCTCGCGTCCTCCCAGGTCGGTCCGTATCACACCAATACCGCCGAAGGGCTGAAGCTCGCGCGTCGTCTCCTGCTCGCGCAGAAGAAGGACATGCGGCAGATCATCATGATCACCGACGGAAAGCCCAGCGCGCTGACGATGCCGGGCGGGCAGATCTACAAGAACTCCTTCGGGCTGGACGCGACGGTAATCGACGCGACCCTGCGCGAGGTGGCGGAGTGCCGGCGGTCGGGGATCATGATCAATACGTTCATGCTGGCGCGCGACCGCTCGCTGGTCGAGTTCGTGAAGCACGTCTCGGCCATCAGCCGCGGGAAGGCGTACTTCACGACGACGATGACGCTCGGGCAGTTCATCCTGATGGACT
>CAMLHT010000025.1 GCA_946479895.1 uncultured Gemmatimonadota bacterium
CGGGGGGTGGCGCCCCTACCGGCCGCACCCCGGGGGCCGCCGCCCCCCCCCCCCCCGCCCCCGCGCCGCCGGGGCGCGCCCGAGGATCGGTGGCCATCGTGCTCGGGCTCCCCGACGCCGGTACGGACCACCGCACCGCGCACGAGGACGCGGTGCTGCAGGTGATCCGGACCGTCGAGGTCCCCGTGCTGGCAGTGCCCCATCGGTTCGGGCTCCTGCCGCGCCGCGCACTCGTCGCCATGGACTTCAGCGACGCGAGCCGTCGGGCGGCGCGAGCCGCACTGCCGATACTCGGCTCCAACGCGACGATCACGCTCGCGCATGTCCTACCCGACATCGACTTCGCAGCGCTCGGCAAACCCGGCTGGGAGGCGATCTACGCCCGTGGTCTCGACGAGCTCTTTCGCGAGGAGGTCGCGCAGCTCGGGACCACGAACGATCTCGCGATCGACACGCGAGTGCTGCGGGGCGAGGCCGCGTCCGCGCTCCTCGCGTTCGCGCGAGAGGGCGCGTACGACGTGATCGTTGCGGGCACGCAAGGGATCACCCCGCTCGAGCGGCATCTGGTGGGAAGCGTATCCACCGCGCTCCTCAGGGGCGCGGATGGCATGGTGCTCATCGCGCCGGCATCCGGCACGTCGTGAGCGGCGCGGCCTCGCGCCGCCTGACGGGGTGCGGCGCATGCCCAGCGTCGCGTCCCAGCGCGAGGTTCGTCCGGAGCGCTCGGCGCTCTCCGGAGAGGAGACCATCATGCGTCTCGAGCGTGTCGTGATCGGCATGGACTTCAGCCAGCGCGCGATCGCGGCCGCCGCATGGACGGCACGCCACTTCGCGCCCGGCGCCGAGCTGGTGCTCGTGCACGCGATCGTCGTCCCCGAGATCCCACGCTTCCTGCGCGCGCGCATGCCGCCGGCCGATACGCTGATCGAGACCGCGCGACTCGGCGCCGCGCAGCGGATTCGCGGGCTCGCCGTGTCGCTCGGCGCGAAGCTCGTCTGGCCCGAGATCGCCGTCGGACCGGCCGCCGAGCAGATCGCCGAAGCGTGTCGCGCCCATGGCGCGGACCTGATCGTGGTCGGACCACCGGGAGAGCGCCCCGACGGTTGGGGCGGTCGAGTCGACAGCACGGTCGAGCAGCTCGCGCGTCTCGCGCCCGTGCCCTTGCTCCTCGCGGCGCACATCGCCGAGGCCGCGCCGCGGCGGCTCCTCATTGCCGTCGACGACTCCCACGTCGCGCCTTTCGTGCTGCGCTGGGCGAGCTTCCTCGTCGAGCGCTTCGATGCTCGCGCCACGGCCATCCACGTGTTGGGGGCGCCGGCGTCGACTACCGGCCTCTTCGCGGCCACCCTCGGCAGCGGCGGCATCTGGCCGGTGCAGGAGCGGGCGTGGACGGACGCGCGCGAGGATGCGGAGCGGTGGCTCCGACGAGCCGTCGCCGACACAGGAGCGGATGAGCGGATCGCGACCGAGGTGATCTTCGGCGATCCGCGTGAGGAGATCGTCACTGCGGCCCAACGGACGGGCGCCGATCTTCTCGTCATAGGGAGCCGCGGGCTCGCGGGGCTGCCGCGCATGCTGCTCGGCAGCGTCGCGAGTCACGTCCTGCGCCACGCCTCGTGCCCGACGCTCGTGGTGAAGGAACCCGAAGACGAGCTGGTGGTCCACGGGTAAATGGGATCCCGCTCCGTGACGATCCCCGTAACCCGGCCCTGATCCTGCCACGCCCACCGCGCCAACCTTTCGGGGCTGCGCGATCAGCGCACAGATGCCGGTTGCGCGCGCGGCGCACGCGTGAGGGCGTTCGTCCGCCGCCGCTGCAGGCTCTTCCGTACGCTCCGCGCGGCCGCCGTCATGGCCGCGTCGACGGCCGCCTGCAGCGATGCGTCCTGCACCTCCGCCACCACGCTCGGCAGCCCGCTCAGGACGACCTTCACCTGGCACTGGTGGTCCACGCCGCCGCGCGGTCCGTTCACATCGCGGAGGCGGACAGTGACGCGTTCGATGGAAAGGGCGAACTTTCCGAGCTTCATGCCGAGCCTCCGCCGGATGTAGGCGCGTGTGTCGCCGTCGATGTCGACGCCCATGGCGCGGATGTTCGCGGGGACGAGGGGCGCTTCGGTGCGCCCGACGGCGCGCTTCGTCGCGCGCGGCAACTGCGCGGCCATCGGTTCGCGCTTCGTCTCATTGGCGGGCGACCGTTGCCGCTGGCGCCCCGGTGCTTCTCGGTGCCGTCGTGAGAGGGGGTTCCCACCCAAGCGCTTGCTGCTCGCCGGCGCACGCAGTAGCTGCCGCTCCGCCTGGCTCATTCGCGGCGCGCGTTCCGCCTGGAGCGCGTCGAAGACGTCGGTGGCCGTGACCAGTCCCACGAGCCGACCATCATCCATCACGGCGAGATGGCGGATGCCTCGTCGACGCATGCGTGTCCAGGCCGCAGCCGCCGATTCGTCCGGCGCGATGGTGACCACGCGTGGCGTCATGATCTGGCCCAGCTGCATTCTCGTGGAGCCTGCCTCGTGTTGGAGGAGCGCGCTCATGGCCGCAGGTCGCCGGAGCACCAGCTCTCACGCCTTCGGCCTCGCTGCGCACGACGGCACTACGACATGGATGGGTCGCGCAGGTAGCGTGCCGGCATCCGCTCGGACGGTTCCGCCCGATGAGCACCGGCGGAATTCGACGTTCCCCGAGCCGAAGCATCGGTCGAACACTTCAGCCACGCCGTCGTTGCGGTTGGCGACGTAGCCATCGAGCGACATGGACATGATCGCGACGACCTTGGACATGGCGTCGTTCCGTTCGAGGGCGATGTGCGGGCACTCTTCTCCACCCCTCCGCGGAACGTCATCATGGCCAGAGCGAGCTACCGGCTGGCGTGGTGACGACACGCCATCATCACCGCCCCCTCCCCCGAGCAACCTCGAGGGCCAGCGCTTGACGCGGATGGATGCGGCCCACACGTTGGTCGACATGCCTCGCGCTGCACCGGTCCGCGGATTCACGCTGATCGAGGTTCTCGTCGTCCTCGTCCTCATGAGCCTCGCTGCGGGGCTCGTGGCGCCTGCCCTCCTGCACACCCGCCATCAGCGGCCGGCCCTGGGCTCGCTCATCTCGACTGCACGGGAGGAGGCTGCCCGGCGAGGCGAAATGGTCTACCTCCGCGTCGCGGGCTCTGGTCAATGGCGAATGGAAGGCGCCGCATCGTGGGCGGCCGGACCATTCGCGGCCGGCCGCGTCGAGCCGTTTCCCGGCGTGCCACTCACGCTCATTGTCTCACCCATCGGCACCTGCGCCTTCGATGTGCCGAGCGCCGCCGCCGCACGCGTGATCAAGCTCGATCCACTCACCTGCGAAATTACCACGCCGTAGAGCGCTGCCACTTCACTTCCAGCTGGTGATGTCGGCGTCGTCCCCCTCGCCGCCCGGCTGCCCGTCGCGACCGAACGTCCACAGGTCGTAGCTCGCGGGGCTGTGCTCGCCGGGACTCTTGTAATCGTACGGCCGCCCCCAGGGATCGGCGGGAATCGCCTTCTGCAGATAGGGGCCGCGCCAGTCCGGCGGGATGGGTTCGCGCGAGGGCTTCTCCTGAAGCGCCGAGAGACCTTGCTCCGTGGTGGGGTACCCTCCGTTGTCGAGCCGGTAATTGTCGAGGGCCGTCCCCAGAAGCTCGAGCTGCGTGCGTGCCGTGGCACTCCTGGCCTCCGATACCCGACCCAGGATGCGTGGGCCCACGATGCTCGCGAGCAGACCGATCACGACGATCACCACGAGCAGCTCGATGAGAGTGAAACCAGGGCGACGCCTCGTCCCGGATGCAGTCGTCATGGTGCGCCTAGAAGTGGCTGAGGTTGATCCCGTAGATGGCCTGTAGCATCGCGAGTGCGACGAACCCCACCAGCCCGCCGAAGACCAGGATCACCGCGGGCTCGATCAACGCAACCATCGCCCGCACGCTCCGGCGCACGTCGCCGTCGTAGGCGTCGGCCACTCGGAAGCAGAGCTCCTCGAGTTGGCCGCTCTCCTCGCCGACCGCCATCATCTGAAGAGCGAGCGGCGGCAGGGTACCCGCGAGCGCGGACGTCAGGGCGCTCCCCTCGGCCACCGCCGCCGCTGCCTGATCGACGCCCTCCTGGAACACCACGTTCGGCGCCGAAGCGCGCGCGATACGGAGCGCGGGGAGGACGGGGATGCCGCTGCGCAGCAGCAGCCCGAACGTGCGCGCGAACCGTGCCGTGATGTACCTGCGCTCGAAGTCGCCGATCCACGGCAACCCGAGACGGACCGTGTGCCACCGCCGCCGCCCGTCCGATCGGGCCAGCGCCGCGGAGACCAGATACGTCGTCGCTCCGGCGATGAGCAGCACCACCCACCACCCTCTGGTGAGCGTGAGGCTCGCCGCCACGAGAAGCCGGGTCGTCGTGGGCAGCTTTCCGCCGACGTCGGACAGGATCGCCGCGAACCGCGGGATCACGAAGCCGACGAGTACGGCGACGCCGATGGTCGCGACGACGGCCATCAAGGCCGGATAGAGCAGCGCCGACTGCAGCTGCGAACGCAGCTCTGCGCTTTCGTCGAGGTGGTCCGACAGCCTCTCGAAGACCGTGTCCAGGGCGCCGCTCGACTCTCCAGCCGCCACGGACGCCACGAAGAGCGAGTCGAAGTATCGCGGATGGTGCGCGAGCGCATCGGCGAGCCCCACCCCGCTCTGGACGGAGCGGCGGACATCGCGAACCGCTTCGGCCACCCCGGCGTGCCCGACGTGCGCGGCGCCGAACGCCAGCGTCCGGTCGAGCGGCACCCCGGCCCGGAGGAGTGTGGCGGTGGTCCTCGTCCACAGCACGACCGCGGCCCGACGACCGAGTCGCCGCGCCCCGCGCTCGGCCGTCGCCGGCGCGACCTCGTCCACCGCGACGGGATACAGGCGCTGCCGCTGCAACTCGGCGAGCGCTCCCCCGCGTGACGCCGCGTGCACGACGCCTTCCACGACCTGACCTGCCGGCGTCGCTGCCCGATACCGGAAGCGGATGCTCATCGCACGTCGTCGCGCGTCACGCGGAGCACTTCCTCGATGGTCGTGATGCCGGCGCACGCCTTCGCCCAACCCGCCGCCCGGAGTGACATCAGGCCATTCGCCTCGGCCAGCGCGCGGATCTCGGCGATCGGCGCACCCGACAGAATGCGGGTGCGCAGGTCGTCGGTGAGCTGCATCAGCTCGTAGATCCCCGTGCGGCCGCGATAGCCCGTGCCGCTGCACGCCTCGCACCCTCGACCCCGACGGAACCGCGGCCGTGGCAGGTCGAGTCGAATACGCTGGAACGCCGCGAGGGCCGGCAGCGGTGGCTGGTAGTCCTCCACGCACGCGTCGCACACGAGCCGGACCAGCCGCTGCGCGAGAATGCCCGACACCGTCGCCGTCACCAGGAACGGCTCGATCCCCATGTCGACCAGTCGAGTGATCCCGCTCGGCGCGTCGTTCGTGTGGAGCGTGGAGAAGACCAGGTGGCCCGTCAGCGCCGCCTGGGTCGCGATCTCCGCCGTTTCCCGGTCGCGCATCTCGCCCACCATGATGATGTCCGGGTCATGGCGCAGGATCGAGCGCAGCGCGGCGGCGAACGTGTGGCCCGCCTTCGGGTTGACCGGGATCTGCGTCACGCCGTCGATCTGATACTCCACCGGGTCCTCGACGGTGATGATCTTGACCCCGGGCTGGTTCAGACGGACGAGCGCGCCGTACAGCGTGGTCGTCTTGCCGGAGCCGGTCGGGCCCGTCACGAGTATGATGCCGTGCGGCTGGCGGATGAGGTGCTCGACACCGTACCGCACCCCCTCGGCGAGCCCGAGCTCGTCCAGGTCGCGCACGCCGGCGCCCCGGTCGAGGATTCGCAGCACGACGCCCTCGCCGTGCAGCGTCGGCGTGATCGAGACGCGCAAGTCGAGCTCGCGGTCCGAGAGGCGGAGCCGGATGCGTCCGTCCTGGGCAAGGCGCCGTTCCGCGATGTTCAGCCCGGCCATGATCTTGATCCGGCTGATCACCGCCGCCTGGTACTGGCGCGGCGGATGGGACATCTCCTGTAAGACGCCGTCGATGCGATACCGGATCCGTAGGCCATCAACCGCCGTCTCCAGATGGATGTCACTCGCCCGGGCTCGCAGCGCTTCGAGGATCATCAGGTTCACGAACTTGATGACCGGCGCCTGATTGGCGAGTGCCCGGGCGTCGTCGAGCGCGTCGTCCTCCGGCGACAGCAGGACGAGATCGCTTCCTCGCAGATCGGCCGTCTGCGCCTCCGCGCTCGCCGTCGACTGTGCCGAGAGGCTCGCCGCATGGATCTCGGCGGCCGGCACCGGCACGAGTGTCACTCGTCGGTCGTAGACCCAACAGAGCTCGTCGAGCACCGTCGGATCGACGTCGTCACCGGCCGCGACGATGAGCTCGGAGTCCGTCGCGGCGAGCGGCAGAAGGCAGTGCTCCTCCCAATACTTCGGCGAGAGGCGCTGCGCGAGCGGATGCGCGGCCGCGTTCCGGAGGTCGGCCGCCGAATGCCCTCGCGCCGATACGGCCAATGCGGAGGACCGCTCGGATGCCGCTGGCCGCGGGACCATCTGCACGAACGTCGACTGAGTCATGGCCGTGGCGGGAGCTTGTCGGGTGCCCCGTGCCGCGGCTCGGGCCGCGGTTGCGCGAGGACACTGTCGATCGACTGCTTGGAGGCGGGCAATTGCTCGCGCTGCCGCTGGAGCAGCGAATCCGCCTGCTGGTCGTTGAACACAACGTGCGGTGTCACGAAGATCGCGAGCTCGGTTCGAGAACGGTCGGTGCTTCGGCTCCGGAAGAGCCCTCCGAGCAGCGGAATGTCCTGGAGCAACGGCACGCCACTCTGGGTCACCTGGTGCGACTCCCCGATCAGACCTCCGATGATGATCGTGCTGCCGCTCTTCACGATCGCACTCGTCTCGGCCTCACGCGTGCTGATGACGGGCGCATTGAGCGCGGCGGCGATGGTCTGCGTCGTCAGCGCGCTCACCTCCTGGAGAATGCGAAAGGTGACGTAGCCGTCCTTGTTCACGGTCGGGATGATCGTGAGCTGCGTCCCCACTCGCCGAAATTCGACGGTCTGTGCCACGACCACGTTGAGTCCGGTCTGCACGGCGGAGTTGAACGGGACCTCGCTCCCGACCAGGATCCGCGCCTGCTCGTTGTTGAGGGCCAGGACGCGCGGTGTCGACAGCACGCGTACGTTGTTGTGCGTCGCCAGCGCCTGCAGGATGGCGCGCACGTTGAGGCTCGCCGCGCTGATGACCCGCACGCCCAATCCCTGCGGCGCCACGAGCGCCGAATCGCTGAACTTCTGGGATCCGAGGCCCGCGGTGATGCCGCGTGTGCTGTCGAAGATCTGCCAGTTGATGCCGTACTGTGTCGCCCGATCGAGGGTGACCTCGGCGATCAGCACCTCGAGCAACACCTCCGGCGGGCGCACGTCCAACTTGTCGATGGTCTCCTGCAGCACGGGGAAATTCGACGGGGCGCTGCGGATGACGAGCGAGTTCGTCGCCTGATCGGGCACGATCGTCGTCTGCCCCACGAGTCCGCCGGGGATCGCGCGCGTGGCGGTCGACTCCGGTCTCGCCGGCGCCGCCGCGGGTGGCGCCACGGCCGGCGGCGGCATCTGCACGCGCTGCTGATAGGCCTGGAGCTCGCGACGGCGGAATGTCTCGAGCTCGGACGACAGACTTCTGTCTTCCAGAGCCTGCACCCGCGTGCGCTCGCCCGGGGAGGCGACGGCGATGCCGAACACCTGGCCGAGCGTGCCGGCCAGCTCCACGGCACTCGCGTGCTTGAGCTGATAGACGTAGGTGCGCAGACCGGAGTCGGCGCCGGTCCTGACGTCCACCTGCCGGAGCAGGTCGAGGTAGCGCGCGATGCTCACACCCCGGTCGGTGATGAGGACGGCGTTGGAGCCCGCCACGATCTCCACCCGGGCCATCTTGCTCGTCGTCTGCTTCAACAGCGCCACCGCTTCGTCGGCGCGGATGTAGTCGAGCGGTACGATCTGCGTGATGAGCCCGAGGGGGGTGGGCGCCGGCAGGGCCTTTCCTACCCGTACGGGGCCGGTGGCCGGCCGCTTCGCCTCCGGCATGACCTGGGCGACCGGCCCGGTCTGCACGAGCACCAATCCCTCGCTCTCGAGAATGGCTTCGAGCACGGCACCGACTTGCGCCGTCGGGACCGGCGCGGGTGTCTGGAACGTGATGCGCTTGGGCGGCACGTCGTTCAATACCACGTTCACGCCGAGCGTGGCAGCGAGCGAGCGCACGACGTCGCCGAGATCGGCATCGACGTAATTGATGCGGACCGTCTGCGCATTCTGCGCCCCACCCGGCACCGGCGCGGCGCCGAGGATCGTGACGGCGATCACCCACAGGCAGACCCTCATGGCCGCTTCGTTTTCCTCGAAGGGAGCCGCAGGACGAGCGCTCCGCTCCGCCGTGCGATCACGACGGTGGACTCCGTGATCGCCGCCACGGCTCCTCCGCCCACATGGTCGCCCCTCCGGTAGATCCTGGTCCCGGGAGCTCCCGGCACCGAGAGCAGCGCGATCGCGCCGCTCGGCATGATCACGATTCCGAAGAGATGGACGCCGGGCTCCTCGTCTCTTGTCCGTCGGCTCACGGGGGTGGGAGCGGGTCGATCCGCTGTCTGATCCGGCGTGAAGCGGACGGCCGGCGGTGTGCGCGTCGGCGAGAACACGTCGGCAGCGGCGATCGGCGCGTAGGCGGTCGCATCTTCATGCCATGCTCCCACGGGGCGCGGTCGCGCGGCGAGCGGCGGCGTGACCCGCGGCGCGGCCGCTGGAGGCCGCGGTGCTCTCACGCGCAGCGCAGCGCCGACGAGAGCGAATACGACAGTGGCGCCATAGAGCACGCGCGGGGTCATCACGATCTCCCCGGGGCGGCGGGATAGAGGCCATGGGCGCGGAGCGACCACACGAGGGGCCGGCCGCCGGCGCGTTGTACCAACCCTGCGCTCACCGCGATCTCGTCGATGACCAGCAGTCGCTCCCCGTGCTGGATCCGGAACAGGAAGGCGACCAGGCCATAGATGTCGCCCTGCCCCTGGAGCGTTATCGGGATGGCGAGGAGGCCTGGCCTGTCGGGCGTGGGCTGCCCGGCGACGTCGATGCGGTCCAGTTGGACTGAGCTCTGCTCCGCGTATGCTCGGAGGAGCACCTGGAGGCTCGACGCCGCGAGCGCGGGGGTGGCACCGGTGCTCAGGAGCGCGCCGGAGACTCGATCCGCGCGTCTCTCGTCGGCCAGGATCCGTCGCAGCGTGCTCTCGCTGGCCACCAGTGCCTCCAGTCGACTCCACCGCTCGCGCCGCGCGGCGTAGGCGTCTTCGCGAGCCGACCAACGATCGCCCCACGGCAAGATCACCTGCGTGACGCACAGCGCGGCCACGCTCACCGCGGCGCCCGCCGACACGAGGATGCGTTCGCGCCGACTAAGGCGTCGGTACGAATCGGAAAGCCACCGAGAAGCTCTCATAGGTCCGATCATCCATCCGCGCTCGGCTGGTGGCCGAGAGGACGTGCACCTCCCGAAACTCCGGTGCGCTGCCGAGCGATTGCGTGACCTCCGCGGCCTGCGGGGCGAACCCGTCGATCTGCCAACTCCCGCCGCTGAGCCCGAGCGACTGCAGGTGCGCGCCGGCCGGCAGGTGCCTCGACAGGGCGAGAAGGACCGTCAGCGGATCCGGCCGCTCCGCATCGACTCGCGCGACCGCTCCTGCCTGGCGCCTGAGCGTCGTGAGCTCGCGCTCGAGTGCCAGCACGGGGGCTGCCCGCACCTCGAGACTCCGGATGCCGGCATCGAGGTCATGAATCTGCCGCGCACGCCACGCATCAACGGAGCCGAGCGCGAAGATGACGCTCGTCACACAGCAGAGAGCCGCAACCGCGAGCTCCCGCCGACGCCGGGCGACGATGCGCGCATCGAGCTCGTCGGACACCAACGCGCCGTCGAGATCACGTCCGACTCCGAGGGCGGCACCGTAGGCCGAGAGAAAGGCGGCCGGGACATCACGCGTGCCCGGCAGCGGCTCGACGGCACGCTCGGGAAGCCACGTCGCGAGCGCTCGGCGGCGCTCGTCATCCCACGGCGCGACGTAGATCGTCGGCGCGGTGGAGCCGTCGGCGGTGGCCAGCGCGGGCGCGGCGTCCGCGAGCGACCCGTACAGGCGTCGCACGCCCTCGACTCCGCCGTCCCGGATGTCGATCACGCCCACGCCGTGCTCGGCGTCATCGAGCAGCGCGACGCCATCGCCTATGCCGCGGCTACCGAGCGCTCGTGCCAGGGCGACCGGGCCCGGCTCGACCACGTCCACCGCGCCGAGATCGCCGAGCGCCTCCGCCCACGCGGTGATCGCCGCTTCACGGGCGGCGAACACGAAGTCCCCCGACCCGACAGCGACGACCACGTCGTCCAGTCGTACCGGAAAGAACCGCTGCGGCTCGAGTCGCAGCACTCTACGCCGCTCGGCGGGCGGCAACGGTGGCAGCTTGACTCGTTTCGCGAAGAGTAGCGGCAGCCGAACGGCGACGGCGACGCGACGCGCTCGCCCCAGACTCTCGCGCAACACGCGCACTCCCTCCGCCGGACGATCCGGGTCCCATTCCGCTTCCAGTACACGCGCCGAACGGCCGCGCCAGCCGTCCAGGCGCACGCCCCGGATTGTCCGGACATCGAGCTCGACCCCGAGGCGCCCGCTCACAGGTCGCGCTCCTGCCACCCCTGCAACATGAGGTGCGAGCCGACTATGGCGTACACGGCTTGTATCTCGTGCGTCAGCGGCGAGCCTTCCTGCCAGCCGCGTGCGATGATCAGCAAGCGGCTGGGCTCAGTGATGACGAGCACGCCCGGCGGAGCGGAGGCGAAGATGACCTGGGTGCCTTGGGGCTGCCGTGCCGATGCGGTCGGCGCGAACACCTCGCCGGCCGCCCGCCGCTCGACGATGCTGCGGGCCGCGGCCGAACCGAGCCCCGGGAGCGAGGCGAGTACCGGCTGGGGCGCCGAGTTGATGTTCACGACCCCGTCGCCGCGCACCGTCACGTACGGGGCGACCGCGAGCGCGAGCGCATCGGTGACGCCCGGCAGCGCCGTGAGCTCTCCGATGCGCTCGAGAGGCTTCGCCTGCAGGCTGGCCGCTATGACCCGCGCCTCTCCGTCGCTCGTGAACTGCCGGAAGAAGCCGTGCACGGTTTCGGGATCGGAGCGGTTCAGGTCGATCCGCGCATTGAGATCACTCACCGCGACCCCGAACCGCGCGCCGCCGATCCGGACGTCGTGCAGTGGTCCCAGGCGCTCGCCGAGGCGGCGAAACGCGAGCGAGCGCTCGGGCGACGCGGGCAGAGAGTCCAGCAATCCCTCGATCACGGTGACAGCGGCCACCACACCGCTCTCGGCGGCATAGCGAGCGACGGTACGTGATCGCACGCTCCCGACGACACCGGCCTCCAATCGCGCCGCACGCCCGACCTCCATGGCGATCGCTCCGAGAACGACGAGTAGACACAAGACGAAGATCAGCGCGACACCGCGACGAGCGCCCCCGATGAGCATCAGTCACTCCGGTTTCACGCCGCGCGCCGCCTCCGGGCGCGAGGCACCGGCCTTCCGGAGCCGGTACAGCTCGAACCGGCCACCGGTGGGAAGCATCACCGTTACCGTGATCAACGCGAGTCCCGGCTGCCACGGACTCGTCGTGACCTGGCGCCGGTAGCCCGCGGGGAGCGCTCCCGTCCCCTCGCGAGGCAGATCGGTCGGTTCGAGCTTCACCCGCTCCATGTCATCGACCGCGTACGCGACCGCCGCCGACCACTCGCGTGACCGGATGACGAGCTCGTGCCCCTCGTGAAAGAGCTGCAGGTAACCGCTGACCACCAGGTTCAGGATCACGAGCGCTACCAGGACCTCGAGCAGCGTGAGTCCGCTCCGCGCGCCAGCTGCTCTCACGCGCCGTCCCTCCCCGCTGCATCGGGTCGTCATGGAGCGCCCGACTCCCCCGACGTCGACGTGCCGCCCGATACCAGGGCCACCCGAAGCGGTAGCCCGACCGGTCCGGAGCGATCCGACAAGGTGATGGCGACCGCGCGCGGCATGCTCGTCGCCGCGGGCCATGCGGCCGCCGGCCACACTCGCACCCACTTCGGCTCATCCGATCCGAGCACCTGGACCTCCCACCGCATCACGCCCGGCAGGCGGAACTTCACCTCAGTCGGCGGTGCGCGGCCGACCGTGATCGCGACCAGCCCGAGCCCTCCGGAATCGGGCTCGATGGTGATGCGCCAATCGTAGTCCGGATCGAACGGAGGTCCGGCTCCGGACGCCACGAACGAGAGGCGCTCGCCCTGGAGCGCGAACGTGGTATCCTCCGGTCCGTGCGGCATTCGCGCGTTCCGCAACGCATCTTCCAGCAGTTCGCGCGTAGCCCGTGCGCTCTGCTGCGCCCGCAATGCGCCGCCGAGCCGAGCGCGCGCGTCGACGCTGACATGTGCCGCAGCGTACGCCATCAGCGCCACGATGCTCATGAGCACGATGGCGACCATGACCTCGATGAGCGTGAACCCCGACGCGCGCGTCACGGGTCGGTCGGTCGCTCTGCTCAGGCTTGTTCGCGTACGGCCGCATCCGCCGCCGCGACCAGCTCGCGCAACGCGTCGAAGAACTCCTTCGATTGGCCGATGAACAGACCGTTGGCCGTGAGCGCTCTGGCGGCAGCCATGGCTGCCCCCTGCGTGGTGGTCGGGCGAACGATCGACACGACAGGGAACTTTCGATCGAGAAATGGGCACGGCTCCGGCATGATCAGACTGGTGGTGAACCTCCCCCCGTTGAGTGGTGGGGCGTTGAGATTCGGAAACACCAGGGCGGTATTCTTCGGGTCCCTCAGCGGCGCCAGAGGGGGCTTGACCGCATTGCCCGCCTTGTCATGCCACGTCTGAAAGTGCGCCGTCTCGGTCGGGCCGATGCTCAACAGGATTCGCAGCACCTCCGGGTTGGTGACCCGCTGAGCCAGAGATGGGTAGAGGCTGGTGCCACCCTGCTCGATGAACCCGAAGTGGAACGCCGCCGTGTTGGCGATCGCCTGGATGTGATTCTTGGGGGTGAGGTCGGCGTCGGACCTGGGAATACCCGGATGCCGTCCGGCATGCAGGCTCGGGACGGCCTGGGGGAACGTGAAGTTGCGATCGAGATCGGGGTTTCTGGCGTCGGCGCGGTACCGGGTCCACCAACTGGTGTCCACGGTGAGCTGCATGAGGTTCGTGAGCCGACCGATCTGCTGCGCGCCCGTCGCCTTGCTGCTCGGTAACGTGCGGAACGGGTCCAGATTGACCGTCTCCGCGCCGTGCGAAGCCAGGTACGCGTTGATGAAGCGGAAATGGCTGAACTCATCGTCGGTGTTGTCGTGGATGTACTGGGGCATGTCCTCATCCAGATTCTCGAGGGCAGCCGTGTACGGTTCGCTCCCGCTCCCCCCCGGGACTTCCCTGTCTTGGACTCCTCCGAGCTCGTTGTACTGCTGCCACAGGTCGCTCTCGAGAGCTTCGGCCGCCGCGAGGAAGCGGAGGATCGCCGCGTCCCCCTTCGTGATGCTGCCCTGTGCCATCCCCTGGCCGAACGCCGGGAATGCGTCGGCCAGTGTCCCGACGCCCATCGTTGCCGCGCCCGCAACCAGCACGCCGTTCTTCAGAAACGCGCGTCGCTTCGTCAGGCGCTCCGTGTCGTGTCCGGACTTCTCCATGGCTCCTCTCCCTACTCGTGCGGCAATCGCCGTCGATTCGCTCGAGCTGCGTGTCGGGGGTGAACTGACTCGGCCTCGAGCACCGTGTGTGAGCCTGCTGACGCGTCCGCCCCTCCCGGCTCCGCGAGCGATCGATGGGTCCGACAGCATCACACGCCCATCCCGGTTCACCAGTCTGGTGTGGTCGCGAGCGCCATCCAGTCCGGAGCGGCGGGAACGATTCATTATGCTGCTGGATTCCGAGGGCGAGCCAACACATTTTCGTAGCGTCGTCCCACATCGGATCGTTGTGCCGTGGATCTGAAGGACCTCCGCTACGCGATCGCGGTTGCCGATGCGGGCAGCTTCACTCGCGCCGCGGCCCGGCTCCGTCTCGCGCAGCAGGCGCTCTCGAAGCAGATCGGCGATTTGGAGCGTGAGCTCGACGTCAAGCTCTTCGTGCGGATGGCCCGGGGGACGCGTCTGACACCCGCCGGGGCCGCGTTCGTCGAGAATGCCCGCACCACACTCGCGCAGAGTCAGCGGGCGGTCGCGCGCGCGCGCAGCGCGGGACGGGAGGAAGCTCAGCTCCTTCGAGTAGGCCTCATGCCGTGCCCGTTGCTCACCGAGGCGGTCGTCGCACCGCTCCGATGCTTTCGTCAGCACCATCCTGTGGTTCGGATCGACGTCATTCAATCGGCGCCGCTTGCGCTGCTGAGCGGCATCCGCGATGGGAGCCTCGATCTCGCCATGGCGTGCTCCCCGCCGGACGACTCGGGGGAGATCGCGGGCGAGTGTGTGTGGGAATGCCCGTTGGGCGCTGTCCTCCCCGCCGCACATCCGCTCGCCACGCGGGACGCGGTATGGCTGCGCGACCTGCAGGACCTGCCCCTCATCACGTTCGAGCGTGAGACCAACCCCGTCCGCTACGACTCGCTGTTCCGCGCGTTGGCGCGGCGGGGGCTCAGGCCACGGCTGGCTGATGTACGAGCCCCGGGGCCGCCGGAGCTGATCGGAGCGTTCGTGACCGCGGGCGAGGGGTGGACGCTCGCGGCGGCCGAGGGCTGTTGGCCAGTCTACGAGAGGGTTCCCGGTCTCGTCTTTCGGCGCCTCGCCGACCCGCCGATCCTGGCGCGGCTGTGGATTCTCTGGCCCCGGAATGCTCCCTCGCCACTCGTCGGGCAGTTCATTGCTGGGTGGGGAGACTCGAATGGCGGGGCCGCGGATGCAGCGGCGCTAGTGTCGGCGGATTCGCATGATCGATCGTCGGTTTGACAGTCGCCTCGGGGACGGCGCCTCGGAGCCGACGAACCGGCCGAGATGCAACGTGCGCCATCGATGCGGCGACGGCAGCAACGGTCTGGGCATCGTCCGCAGCCCCGACGTGGATGTCGAAGCCCCCGCGAGGGCTGCGGCCGCATGGGCCGACCTCGCGCCGCCCGAGCTGACGCGCATCCCGATGACGACGGACTTCATGCGATTGTCGGAGTGCCAGCGCGAAAGAGAATGCGAGTCAGCACCTCCAGGAGTACTTGCGCAGGCTTGGCCTCTCCTCGAGGACTGTGCCACGCCACAAAACCATCCGGCCGGAGGAGGACTGCCCCATCTGGGGAAATGCCCAGCTTGGCGGCCCAGTTCGCATCGTCAGGGCGCAGATCGCCTTCCGGTGCGATGCGATAGCTTGCCAACCTGGCACCAGCCTTCTGTGCTGCGTCGGTCGCGGCATCCGACCACTGGCCAGTGCCTGTCAACAGAACGAAGCGGCCATCGAGCAGGTCCAGAGTCGAGATGCGCTCGGCTCCACGAGCGAGCCACAGGTGCGGGACCCTGGTACCAGGAACGCCGGTCAGCTCCTCCCGATCGAGCAATACAATCTCGTTTCGTGGGCTCGGTTGGTCGGCGTCGGACAGGATGGTTCGCGAGCGGTACTGGTACCCGACGATCGGATAGAACTCCGATGCCTTCTCCTTCATTCTGGTCTTCTCCAGCACGGCGGCAGCGGGACCGGTCATCGAGTGTTGCGCCGCGAACATGGCCACTGGATGGCGTTCGGTGTGATAGCTCGACAACAGATCTTCACCGGCACGTTCCGATAGCACGGCGGCGAGCTTCCATGCGAGGTTCTGTGCGCTCTGGATCGCCGTGTTCACGCCCAGGCCTTCCTTGGGCGGCATGGTGTGGGCGGCGTCGCCGACGAGGAATACGCGACCGTGCTGGAATCGCTCGGCGACCCGTTGTTCCGGCTGCCACGGTGCGACCTCCACGACTTCTACGGGCACGTCGGGCTGACCGATTGCTTTTTGGAGTAACTCACGTGCGCGGTCGGGAGATAATTCGCCTTCCGTCTTCTTCCGTGTGAGAACGAACATGCCGAGATCTTTCTCGGCGAGCATGAAGATGCCGCGAACATCCGGGTTGTCGACCAGGATTGTATCGGTCTCAGAATCGCGTACCCAACGGTCCCACGGTGCGCGAGCGTAGATGAACACGTAGTGTTCATCCAGGACTCCTTTGCCTTCCGTCGGGATCTGGAGGCGTTGCCTGATGCCGCTATGGGCGCCATCGGCAGCCGCGAGGAACTCCGCGCGTATTACGCGCGAGGCGCCGGTTCCGTGTTCTCTCACGGTTGCAGAGACGCCCCGGTCATCCTGGGTCAGCTCCACGAGCTCCGTCGAGTACTGCACCTGGCCGCCGCGCTCACGCACGGCCGCCACGAGGATCGGCTCGAGACGACTCTGGGGGCAGAACCAGACGAAAGGCTCCGGACTGAGGGATCGTGTGTCGAGGAGCGAGGCTGGATCCATCAGCTCCTTCTGCGTCTGCGACGCGAGGTGCTCACGTGCGACGATGCGTGAGACGCGAGCACCGGCACGATGAACCTCGCCGGCGAGCTTCACGCCACGAAATACCTCCATCGTTCGGAAGTTGAGATTTCGCGCCCGCGGATACCATGACACACCGGAGCGCCGCTCGACGACGAGCGGCTCAATGCCTTGCTGCAGCAAGAGGACCGCGAGCGAAAGGCCGGCCCCTCCAGCACCAACGATCAACACGGGTACGTGCTCGGATGTCATATCGACCCTCGCTGCCATTGGGCGACCTTCCGGAGGTAGTCGCGCCGCGCGTCGGACCGCTCGGTGAGCCATTCCCGCTCGTCCATCAGTCCCACGTCCTCGGCTTCCTCGGTCAATTATTTGACGGATGAAACCCGGGTCGATGTGACAGGAGATTGGGGATGCAAGAAGCCCCGCCTGGCGCGTGGAGCGCCAGGCGGGGCAACCAATCTCACCGGAGTGGGCCCGGGTGGAGTCGAACTACCGACCTCACGCTCATCAGGCAGGACCGACACCACACGTGCGCCTAGGGAACTCGCAGCTTGCCGGCGGCGACGGTGACTGCGGATCCCAGCAGTCGTACCGCATCGCCTCTCACATCGAGCTCGATCCGGCTGCGCCGGCCCATGTCCTCGCCCTGTATCAGCCCGATGCGGCCCTCGGGTGAGATGGCGTTCACGATCAGATAACACGCGAGAGGCCCGGCCGCCGTGCCTGTGGCCGGGTCCTCGGCGATGCCGACGGTCGGATTGAAGAACCGTGTGTGTGCCCGCGTGTCGGGCTCGGAAGTGGCCAGCGCGAAGATGTAGCAGCCTTCGGCTCCGCAACTCCGAAGGACGGCCGCAAGCCGCTGCGCATCAGGACGGGCGCGCGCGAGCGCGTCGCGGTCCCGCACCGGCACCATCAGGTGTGCGACTCCCGTCGAGACTACCTGCGGACGGAGATCGGGGACGTCCAGATCCGACGAGGTGAGCCCCAGAGCGCTGGCCAATTCGGCGCAGTCGGTGAGCACCGTCTGATACCGCGGCGCTCCCTGCCACATCGCGATGGCCTTGGGCGACCCGGCTTCAGCGAGGACTTCTACCTCGAGCACATCATCCCCGATCTCCTGCCTGAACGAGGCCCAGCCGTCGTCGAGCGGAATGGCGCCAGACTCCGCGAGCCACCACCACGCTCCGAGCGCGTTGTGACCGGCGCCGTCGACTTCCACTCCTGCCGCCGTGAAGGAGCGCAGGCGCCACTCCGCGTCGCGTGTGGGGTGAAGGAGAAACGTCGTCTCGGACTGGTTGAACTCACGCGCGATGCGGCGCATGACATCGTCGTCCAGGCCATCGGCACCGGGTACCACCGCGAGCGGATTCCCCGAGAGCGGCTCCTGCGCGAAGACATCGACCAGGGCGAAGTCGACCTGTCTCGTACTGCTGGAATGCTGCGGTCCGCCGGCGGCGCCGGGGACGAGAGTGATCTGTCGCGCCACGCGCTCTCTCCTTGCCGTGTCGAATTGGTCATGCCAGGACGAGTACGCGCGTGTGGGGATTGCCCCAGCCGGATCTGCCCGGACGCGAGCAGCGCCACCATGCGCCGGAGGTCGTCGCGAACGGCGCGTGGCTCGTCGTGAAAGGTGGCGCCCAGGGCGTAAATGCCGTCGCGGCCGAGGGAGTTCCTCGATACTGGAGATTCCGCCTGCCGTCATGGAGGCGGGCATACGACGTATGCTGATGCCGGCCCGTGCAGAATCGTCGCTTCGTCTGCCGCGTGGTCCGTAGTTCGACCAGCGGCTCGCAGGCGGCGGGCCGCACAGCCAACTCCGCCTGCGCGAACCGGTGCGCCTCGTACGGCAAGGCCGTCGCATCGACCTGCTGCCCGACGACGGCCGGCGTGCTGTCGTGGACCATGGTCACCAGCGTGAGCGTGCGGACGGCACCCTTGGAGCCGGTGCGCATGCGCACGCCGCGGATATCGAAAGCCACGAGGCGATCTACCAGGCGCTCCACGTGCAGGGCCGTGGCGCGCCGCGTCGCGAGCTGACGGCGTGCCTGCGCACGCGCCGGGCGCTGCGCCTGCCCCGCGCGTGTGCGCGTGGTCAGGGCAAGGGCTTCGTCCCCCGGAGCTCCTCATCAGTGCTGGCAATGGCCGAGCTGCTACGATCACATCGGACACCGACTGTTGCCACGACCGATTGAATCTGCGGCGTGCAGCGGCGTCACCTGGCGCTGTGAGGCACTCGCAGCGCGCGCCGCGCTCCCCGCGCCAGCGTCTCGACAGTCAACGCCCCCGGCCACGCCGCCAGAACCTACGGAACACGCTGGCGAGCCCGAGATGCTTCATCACGAGGAGGATGAAGACGCCCAACATCACCGCGACCGGGAGGGCCAGACGGAACGAGACGTAGTGGAGAACGAGGACGTGGCCCGCGAGGAGGGCAAGCCCCGCCGCCGACAGCAGCCAGCGATGTGGCCGGCGATGGCCCTCTGGTCGCGTCATGCGATCCCGGTGAGCTCGCCACGTCATGGTCAGCGCTCGGTCGAGGCCGTCGCGACCGCGAACTGCAGGTCGCCGACTCCCACCGCGCCGCTTTCCACGACCGTCAGACCTGCGTCGCTCAGCAGCTCGACGATGTCGCGAAGAGCGAGATGCCCATGGCGGTGAACGCGGGCGAGGAAGCCCTGCCGCTCCCGCGCGGGCGCTGCGAAATCGGCGGCGAGAACTCGTCCCCCGGGCTTCAGCACGCGGCGAATCTCGCGCGCGCCCTGCTGGCGAACCGGCTGGGGAAGGTGATGCAACATCAGCGTGCTCACGACGACGTCGAACCATGCCTCTGGGTAAGGGAGCTCCTCTACGATCCCGGTCCGAAACATCACGTCGACGCGCGACTTCCCGGCCTTCCGCTTCGCTCGGTCTATCATCTCCGGTGATGGGTCGACTCCGTGAACGCGGCCCAGCGCGCCGACGCGCAGCTTCGCCGCGATCGCGAGGGTCCCCGTCCCACAGCCGACGTCGAGCACCGCCTCGCCGGGCCCGATGCGCGCCAGGCCGACCAGCCGCTCGTGGAGTGCTCGCTCTCCCCCGCGCGTCAGCAGTGAGGCCATGAGGTCGTAGTAGCGGGCGTGGGCATGCAGGACCAGGCCCCTGGTTGCTGATCTCGCCTGTTCGTCCTTCGTCGTCACGTCGTACCCTCCGGATGCGGGAGCGGCCGGTGCGCCGCCGCCACTGGGCGTCCTGGACGACGGGCACGGGTGGCCAGGCGGGATGCCCAGCTGCATCGTACGGTAGGCGTGACGGACACCGCGTGCAGGCCGTCGCGGGCCGCGGTGTTCAGTAGTGGACAAACACGCGCGTCGTGTTCCGTATCTCGCTCGACGCCTGGACCGAGGAGACACTCTGTCCACGGCGTCTTACGACGCGACCGCCGTCGTCCCGCTCGGCCAGGCGCACCCACCCGGCACTACCGCGCGCTCCTTCACCTCGTGGGCAAACTTCATCGATGTTGCCATGCTCCAACCTCGCAAGGGTCGGAGCCTCCGGCACACTCGGGGCGGTTCGCGTCGGCGGCGGCGGTTCCAGTCGGCTCTGTCCCTCCTGGGCGCGTCACATGCGTCAGAGCCAACGCCGTCGCCCCTACGGTCCGACGCAGCGTCACCGCCCGGAGTGGCGGATACGGTCAAGATCGGTGGCGTGGCGGTGCCGGATGGCAGAATGGCGAGCGAGGTCGCCGAACTGGTGCGGGACATTGCTTCCCCATCGCTCTTCGACCACTCGGGTCACTTCGACGGCGTTCGGACCCTCGCGGGGCAGCGGCGTGGACTGCGCTTCGATGCAGCGCCGCTCCACGTGGGGGCGATGTTCCATACGTTCGAGCAGGCGGGCGGTAGCGCTTTGCCGTGCGGAGGAGACATGTCTAGACGGGAGGGTAAACCGATGAGGAGAGCAATTACAACAGGTTCCTTCGGGCTGGCATTGGCGGCACTGGCACTCGGGGCTTCGCCCGGACGTGCGCAGAATACGGACGATGTGAGGACTGTCTTCGATCGAGCGATCCCGAACATCGAGGGAAAGCGCTTGGTCGCCGTCGTCGTGAGGTATCCTCCAGGCGGCAAATCGCTACCTCATCACCATGCTCCGTCGGCATTCGTCTACGCTTACGTACTGTCTGGCGCCATTCGCAGCCAGGTCGACGATCAGCCCGCCAGAGTCTACCATGTCGGTGAAAACTTCTACGAAGTGCCCGGCTCGCATCACAGGATCAGTGAGAACGCGAGTGGCAAGGCTCCCGCGAGCCTACTGGCAGTCTTCGTCGTCGATTCCAGCGACAAGCGCCTGACTGTACAGGATCAGAAGACGAGATCGCCCTGACTCGCCTGGTGGCGCGAGGAGCATGAGATGGCCTCCAGCAGCATCGTTCATCGAGCCGATGAGACCCGGTCGCATGCATCGTCGATGATGGCCTGGCGCATACACGAGTTTGGGCCACCAGATGTCATGCGGTTCGAGCGAGTTCGTCGGCCCGATCCCGGCCCTGGCGAGGTCCTCGTCCAGGTCGAAGCCGCTGGGGTCGGTGCCTGGGACGGCTGGATCAGGGCCGGAAAGAGCGTTCTGCCGCAGCCGCTTCCCCTCACTCCGGGCTCGGATCTCTCTGGTGACATCGCAGCCGTGGGCCCGGGGGGTTCCGACCTGCGCGTGGGAGATCAGGTGTATGGTGTCACGAATCCCCGGTTCGTCGGGGCCTATGCCGAGTATGCCGTGGCTTCCGCAGCGATGATCTCGAGGAAGCCGACCTCGCTGACCTACATTGAAGCTGCCTCTGTTCCTGTCGTTGCCGTGACGGCCTGGCAAGCATTGTTTGATCGGGCCCAACTCAGCGCGGGCCAAACGGTGGTCATTCACGGGGCGGCCGGAAACGTCGGAGCGTATGCGGTGCAGCTGGCCCGTCGCGCAGGTGTGCGGACCATCGCGACCGCAGCCACGGATGACGTCCCCGTTGTGCGCAACCTCGGCGCGGACACGACGATCGACTTCGAGACGCAGCGCTTCGAGGACGAAGTTCGGGATGCGGACGCTGTGATCGATCTGGTCGGCGGCGAAACACAAACGCGTTCGTTTCAGGTCCTCCGTCGAGGCGGCAGGCTGATTTCGGCGGTCTCCCCTCCTGATCAGCATCTTGCGCAGAGCCATGGCGTCGCGGCCGCGTTCTTTCTGGTCAATGTCACACGCCAGTATCTGGCGGAGATCGCTGGCCTCCTCGATGGCGGAGAGCTGAGCACACATGTGGGTGCAGTGCTACCCCTCGCGGACGCGCGCGACGCTCATCTGATGCTGGAAGGCTTACGGCCTCGGCCGAAAGGAAAGATCGTGCTCGCCGTCGGAGCAGGTCGAGTGGCGTGAATCGACTTGGCCCCGCACGACGCCGCTCGCCCGTCCAACATCGGGGGGCGTGCGACTGGTGCGATTTCGCGTGCCGGAGCGCCCCGGCCGGAGCGGGGCCGCACGGGACAGTGCCGGGAGAGGTTCCGGCACACGTTCTCGTCGGTGCTCCCCGCGCCGCGGCATGGGCCCGGCGTCCTTGCCACCGGCATGCAAGAAGCCCCGCTTGGCGCTGCACGCGCCAAGCGGGGCAACCGGTTCGATCGAGATGGGCCTGGGTAGAGTTGAACTACCGACCTCACGCTTATCAGGCATAACTGGTACCCGCAAGAAGTCCGGCAACATGCCGTAACTCATTGGTGGCACGCGCGATCGTGCCGGACTTCATTCAGCGGGGAAGGCGCCTTGCCGCTCTCAGTGGAGAGCAGAATGGAGAGCAGTGGGGCCGCCACCCGGGTCGGGAGCCGAGCTTCGACTGGCCGGCATACTGGCGCCGTCATTTCCTCCAACGCGCCATCGCCTGGCGCCGGGATACTCGCCGCCCTGCCAGCCAAGGCGAGAGATTGGCAGCCCACTATGCCGCCATGCCTGCAGTCGCACTGATTGGCCGCAGTGCTCATCTGTACTTGTCAGACAGTGACAGTATCAGCGGCGGCTAGGCCGCAATACGTAGAGCGACAGCCGTGTATCGCCCGGGAGATTCGCGCTCGACGGTAGAGCGCACATCAACGCTACCCGCGGAATCGATGACTTCAATCACGACTGCGAAGCGCTGCTCGAAGTTCTCGGGCAGGTCTCCTCGGGTCATCAGGCG
>CAMLHT010000026.1 GCA_946479895.1 uncultured Gemmatimonadota bacterium
TCAGGGCGTCCCGGGGCCGGTCGCCTTCCGGAGCTCCGCGATCCGGCTCGAGGGCAGCACGTACACGATCTTCCGCGAATCGTCGTCGATGCCGCTCGTGATCACCCCCACCACGTGACCATGACGGTCGAAGACGGGACTGCCGCTCGACCCGTGGTCGGCCACGGCATCGATCTGGAACACGTCCGGGAGGGTCTTGCCGATCGAGCCCGTCGTCACCGTCGTGCGCGCGATCTCCACCTCGCCGGCCCGCGCCATCCTCAGCCTCGTGCCGAGCGGGAACCCGATGGTGAGCACGGCACTGCCGACGTCGAGATCGGGGCCCTCGGCGCTCACGCCGGCGACGGCGGGGTACGTGCCGCCGCCGGTGATCCTGATGAGTGCCAGGTCCACCCCCGAATCCTTCGCGGCCACGACGAATTCCGCCGGATGCCAGACGCCGCTGTTGGCGAACTTCACGCGGATGCGGTTCGCCCGCGTCCCGCCCTGCTCGACGACGTGCCGGTTGGTGACGATCAGCCCCGCGGCCGAGATGCTGAAGCCCGTCCCCTCGCACCCCAGCGCGCACGCCTGGCCGGGAATCTCGGTCTCGACGAGTGCCACCGCATCGTCGTTGGCCCGGCGCACCACCGGCGCCGTGACCTGGCTGAACATGTCGCTCTCGTCTCCCCGGGATCGCACGTAGAACCACCCGAGCGCGCCGAGGCCGATCACGCCGGCGACGACGAGGAGCATCGCGATGCTGAAGGATCGCGTGCGCGTCTCCACCATCTGGACGATGTATTCGCGGGTGCCGTTCCGGCGCCACGACGGCTCGACGAGCGGCGGCAGGCGCACCCGGCTCTCGACGGTGCGGTGCCAGACGTCGTCGTCGATCGCCGTGACGCGCAGCTCCGGCCCGCCGCGGCCAAGCTTGACGACGTCTCCGGGATTGAGGCGCCGCGGACCACCCAGGCGCGCCCCGTTCACCCAGGTGCCGTTGGTGCTCCCGAGGTCCATGATGACGTAAGCGTCGCCGTCCTGCCGGATCTCGGCGTGACGGGTGGAGACCTCGAGGTCGGCGCCCATGTCGAAGCGGATGCCGCTCGTCGGGTCGCGACCGATCGTGATCACCGGCTCATCGAGCCGCTCGGCGCGCGAGGGCTGGTGCGGCCGTTCGCGAATGAGCAGCTCGATCGCCATCGCCCCGCGCGGCTACCGGTGGAGGATCCGGCCGGCGAGCGCGCCGGTGTAGGCGCCGCCGTCGATCGCCAGCGCGCCGTTCACGATCACGTAGCGCATGCCCGTGGCGAGGAGCGTCGGCTGCTCGTACGTCGCGCGATCGGTCACGGTCTCCGGATCGAACACGATCACGTCCGCGAACGCGCCCTCGGCGAGCGTCCCGCGGTCGCTGAAGCCGAGAAATGCCGCTGGGGCAGCGCTGCTGCGCCGGATCGCCTGGGGCAGCGTCAGCACGTGCCGCCGGTACACGTACTCGCGAAGCAGCTTCGGGAACGTTCCGTATTTCCGCGGATGGCCGTCGCTGCCATCGGAGTCGGTGAAGACGAAGTCCTGCACCATGAGCCGGTCGATGTCGTCTTCGGTCATGTTGAACGACGCGACCGACGCATCGCCGGCGAGGATGATCTGGATGCCGGCCTCGATCGGCGAGACCCCGCGGGCGCGCGCGATCGCGTCGAGCCGCTTGCCTCGGATGGAGGTGTCGCGGGTGGAGGTGATGAGCAGCGTGCCGGCGCCACCGCGCCGCCGCATGTTCTCCTCCATCTCCTTCACCAGGCGGGCGCGCGTCGCCGGATCGGCCACCCGCGCGCGCAGCGAGTCCCGTCCACCAGCCTCGGCCCAGCGCGGCAGGAGTGAGGCGCCGACGCTCGTCCCCGACGCCGTGTACGGATACTGCGACGCGGTCACGTCGACCCCCGCCTTCCGCGCGTTCCGCATCAGCGCGATGATCGTGTCGCTCTGGCCCCAGACGTCGGCGCCGAGGGCCTTGATGTGGGAGATGTGCGCCGGGATCCGCGCTTCGCGGCCGATGCGGATGACTTCGGCGACCGCGCCGATCAGGCCGATGTTGTAGGAGCTCTCGTCACGGATGTGCGAGTCGTAGATGCCGCCTTTCGACGACGCGACTTTCGAGAGCTCGATGACCTCCTCTGTCGTCGCGTAGCTGCCCGGCGCGTAGTACAGGCCCGTGGAAAGCCCGATCGCGCCGGCATCCATCCCGCGGGCCACGAGGGCGCGCATGGAATCGAGCTGTGCCGCGGTGGGAGCACCGTCGGACATCCCGAGGACCGCGCCGCGCACGCTGCCATGGCCGATGTAGACGGCGGCGTTGGTGCCGATGCCGTTGCGTTTCCACCCCGCGAGCTGGGTGCCGATATCCACCGGCCCGCCGCCGTCATTGTTGGTGACGACGGTCGTGACGCCCTGCATCAGGTAGGCGAGGTTCGACTTTCGCTGGGCGCTGGAGAGATCCCCGCCGGTGTGCGTGTGGGGATCGACGAACCCGGGCGCGACGACGAGTCCTTTCGCGTCGATGGAGCGGGTGGCGGTGACGCGCGACCGCGCGGCATCACCGATGAAGGCGATGCGATCGCCACGAATGCCCACGTCGGCCACGCGGCCCGGCGAGCCGGTTCCGTCGACGACCGTTCCGCCGCGAATCAGGAGGTCGAGCTGCTGCTGGGCGGCGAGCGTCGCGGGCGGGGACGCCAGCGCGACGAGAAAGGCGAACGGGGCCAGGCGCATACCCAAAGGAATGGCCTGACCCCGGCGAACGCAAACGGGGCGCTACTTCCCCTTCGCCGCCGCGTAGCGGGCGCTCATCGCCGAGTCGGCGGCAATGTCGAGCAGCTGCTTGTCGAAGGACTCGCGGGTGTAGCCGTTCGCCGACAGGATCGAATCGGCTCCGGCGGGGTTGGCCGCAATCGCATTCGCGACGTTGGCGGCCTTCACCGCCGGGTCCTCGCTGGCCGTCGCCGTGGCGGCGGTCGTCGTGTCGGCGGCGTTGTCGCCCTTGGCGCAGGCGCCGGCGGCGACGAGCGCGGCCAGCCCCAGGGTCAGGATTCTCATGAGTGTATCCTCCGGTCAGCGGCTGGGCGGGCCGCCGCGACCGCGGTTGCCCTGTGATTGTCCACGCGAGGGCGTCCCGGCGGGTGGCTTGCCCGCGGAGCCCGGACGCCCGCGGGCGTCGTTCCCGCGTCGCGCGGATGCGTCGTCGTCACCGCGGCCCCGGCCGGCGGGTGCGCCGCCCGGACGGCGGTCGTCGTCCCTGACCCGGGGGTTGGAGTTGCCCCGCCCCTTGCCCATGCGCGCATGCTCGGCGCGAATGGCCGCGGCGAGGTCGGTGCCGCGCTTGCCGGCGGCGAGCTGGGACTGGACGAAGGCGCCGAAGTTGTCGGTCGGCCCGTGATCCCGGCGGACGACGCGCACCGTGTCGAGGATGAGCGCGGCGTCGCGCGCCGGCAGCCCGTTCCGGCGTACGGCGTCGAGAATCGCGCCGATGTCGCTGCTGGGAATGCCTTCGTTTCGCGCTTCGAGGGCGACGATCGGTAGCTGCGCGGCGAGCAGCAGATCCCTCACCCAGTCCTGCTGGGCGAATGCGGGCGTACTGAGGGCGAGCGTTGAAACAATGACTGCGGAAAGCTGACGGCGCATGGCCTCACTCCAGTGGATGTCTGGCCCAACTGGCGAGCACGGCACGCAGGAATGAGGCCCTGACTGCATGCAGCGTGACGGTTCCCGGGGTCATGCCCGCGGATGTTACCTTGGCCGGATGCGCTTCCCCTTTCGCTCGGCCATCATCAGCGCCGCGGCGCTCGCCGGCGCCCCCCTGGCGGCCGCTTCCCAGGCCATCCCGACCGTGACCCCACGCGCCGGGCTCGTGATCACCCACTCGGTCCGGCTCCGGCCCGGCACGTATCGGATCCCTGCTCCGGCGTCGCGGGACTCCAGCCTGATCACCATCCGCGGTGATGACGTCACCGTGGACATGCGCGGCGTGCGCCTCATCGGACTGCCGGAAGAGGCCGACCCCGACGGCGCCACGGGAGTCGCCGTGCGCATCGACGGAGGCCGGAACGTGCGGATCCGAGGTGCCTCCATTCGCGGCTACCGTTTCGGGATCCTCGCGCGTGGCACGCGGGGCCTCGTCCTCGACTCGAACGACGTCAGTCACGGCTGGAAGCCGCGACTCTTCAGCGTCATAACCCACGAGAGCCTCGTCGACTGGCTCTCCTATCACAAGAACGAGCAGGACGAGTGGATGCGCTTCGGCGCGGCGATCTACCTGCACGACGTGCGGGGCGGCGAGGTGCGCGACAACGTCGCCCGCCAGGGGATGAATGGCCTGCTGATGACGCGATCGGAGTCGCTCGTGGTCCGCGGCAACGACTTCTCGTTCAACTCCGGGCTCGGTGTCGGGATGTACCGGTCGAGCCGCAACCGGATCGTGCACAACCGCGTCGACTACGACGTTCGCGGCTACAGCCACGGCTTCTTCCGGCGCGGCCAGGACTCGGCGGCCCTGCTCATGTTCGAGCAATGCAGCGAGAACGTCGTCGCCTGGAACTCGATGACCCACGGCGGCGACGGCCTCTTTCTCTGGGCCGGCCAGCACACGATGGACACCGGCCAGGGCGGTTCGAACGACAACGTCTTCTGGGGCAACGATTTCAGCTTCGCCCCGACCAACGGCATCGAGGCGACGTTCAGCCGCAACAGCTTCATCGCCAATCGCGTCGAGGGCAGCGATCACGGCCTGTGGGGCGGATACTCCTGGAGCTCGCGGGTGATCGGCAACCGGTTCACGCGGAACCGCATCGCCATCGCCTGGGAGCATGGCCAGGCGAACACCGTGGCCGGCAACGTGTTCGCCGGCGACACCACCGCCATCCGGCTCTGGGCCGACAGCATCGCTCCGTCGGACTGGGGTTACCCGAAGTTCCGCGACACGCGCGGCATCGACTGGCGGATCACCGGCAACCTGTTCGCCGGGAATCGCGTCGGCATCCGCGCCGCGAACTCCGCCGGCACGACGACGGGCAATGTCTTCCATGGCGTCGATTCGGTCATCGTCGCGGGCGCGACGTCGCCGCTCGTCCTCAGCGACAACATCCAGCGCGCGGCCGATGCGCCGCCGGTACAGGATGCGCCGAGCCTGCCGGACAGCATCGCACGCCAGGCGCCGCCGCTCATGCCGGGTGCATTCCGGCCCGACACCCAGAGCCTCACATCGGCGGCGCGGCGGCCTCGCGCCGCAATCATCGTGGACGAGTGGGGGCCGTACGACTGGCGCTCGCCGAAGCTCTGGCCCGCCGACAGCGGCCGTGGCGATTCGCTGCGGCTCCAGATCCTCGGCCCGCCGGGGCGCTGGCGCCAACTCTCGGCCCGAGGCATCGCCCGCGCTTCGCGGACCTCGGGCCGCGTGCCGGACACGATCAGCGTGGCGCTGACCGCTGCCGGGCGCGCGGACTGGAATATGGTGCTGGAATACCGCGGCGCGGCGACCGAGACACCGCGAGGCACGATCACGCGCGCGGGTGCCCCCGTCCGATTCGAATACGGACGCTTCGAGCCGGCCATCGACTGGCAGGTGCGCTGGGTCGGGTACGACTCCCTCTCGGACCCCGCGCGCGACTCGATTGCGTTCGGGCGCGCCCTGCGCGCCGCCCCGCTCCTCGAGCAGCGGGTGACGCGGCTCGACTGGATGGGCTATGGCGCCCCGGCGCGCGCGCTTCCGCGCGAGCGGCTGGCGATGACCGCATCAGGCACCGTCGAGCTGCCGCCCGGCGCCTACACGGTGCGCACGATCAGCGACGACGCCGTTCGCGTCTGGGTGGACGACCGGCTGGTGATCGATGCGTGGTCGCCACACGAGTCACGCGCGGACCACGCGCCGCTGACGGCGGGCCGGCACACGCTGCGCGTTAACTACCTGAAAGTCGGCGGATGGTATGTATTGCGGCTGGAGATCATGCGTGGCTCCCACGGCTCGGCCGGTAGCCCCGGGCCGCATTAGGCTCCTTCTCCCCGGGCTCGCCGCTCGACTGGCCCACCACTACGACGCAGACGACACAGACAAGCACAGACGACGCAGACAAACAAAGGGGGGCCCCGTGTACGCACTATCGGGCACCCAAGAACCGGTCTGCGTCGTCCGTGTGTGTCTGTGTCGTCTGCGTCGTAGCCAGTCGCCCGTGCACCTCCCGCTGGGCAGAAGAGCAGAACGCCGCGTGAGCAGGCAAGCCCACGCGGCGTTCATGCGTTCCGGGATCGATCAGGCGCCCGGCGGGCCGCCGAAGCCGACGCTGCCGCCGCCGGTGCTCTCCGGCGCCACCTGACGCACGCGCGGCGGGCGACCGAAGTTGTGCTGGAAGCCCACGAAGACCATGCGCGTCCCGGGGTTGCGCTCGGTGAGCTGGATGACCCGGTCGTCGCCGGCGCGGATGCGGAAGCGGAGCGTCGCGAAGGGATCGTTCACGCGAAGCATGAGCGACGTCTTGTCGCCGTTGAGCTTCTTCCGCAGCGCGAGGTTCGCCGCCTGCTGGGTGTCGAACTTTCCCTTCTCGATCTTCATCGGGGCGCGGTAGTTGTACATCACCTGGAGCACGAGGGTCTTCGTCAGCTCCGAGGTCACGTTCACGCGGCCCATCCACGTCACGGCGTCCGAGCCCACGGCGCTCGTGGACCCGCCGTCGGTCACCATCTTGAACACGCTGAAATTCGTCAGGGCGCTGAGGCGCGGCGACCAGCGCACCTGCCCGGTGAGGTCCGAGCCCCACGAGTCCGACGTCGCCATGTTCCTGAAGCTGATCGACGTGATCTCGCGGCTGTCGAGGGTGTCCGTCGTGTTGATGTCCACCCGGATCACGTCCGTCGTGCGACGGTAGAAGGGCGCGAGCTGGACCATGCCCTTCGATCCGTTCTTCGTGAGGCCGAACTCGAGCGCGTCGGTGTACTCCGGCGCCAGGTCCGGGTTGCCGAAGAACACGTTGTTCACGTCGAAGTACGTCGGGAACGGGTTGAGCTCCTGCGTGCCCGGACGGCGAATGCGCCGCGAGTAGCTCGCCTTGGCCTGGGTCGCCGGGTCGATGTTGTAGAGGGCGACGGCGCTCGGGAAGAGGCTCGTGTAGTCGAACGGATACTTCTGCGCATCGAGCTGGAAGTCACGGGTGGCGTACTCGCCGCGCAGGCCGGCCTGGAGGTCCCACTTGCCCACGCCCTGGCTCAGCACTCCGTAGACCGCGTGCACGGCCTCGTCGAACGCGAGCGCGTTGCTGAGGGGGCTCGCCACCCAGTTGCCGTCGCCGGCCGGATCGACCGTCACGTCGTAGTCGCGGTCGAGCCACCGCACGTTGGATTTCCAGCCCGTCTCCAGCTTGCGACGGTTCTTCCAGGCCTTGAGGTAGTCCACCTGCCCGGTGACCGACTTCGTGATGGCGTCGTTCACCTCGTACTTCGCGTCGGTGTACGACGTCGACGAGAGCGACGGCAGGCGGCTCTGGTTCGTGAAGTCCTCGTCGTGCGCGCGGTTGACGCGCCACTCCGTCGAGAGCTCGTGGGTGCGCGGCGTGAAGGTCCGCTTGAGGGCGACGTCGTAGTCGAACATCCAGCCTCGGGCGTCCATGTCGCGGGGCCGCGCGTAGGTGGCGATCGTGGCGCCGGAGCCGTCGAGCTCCGTGTAGCCAGTCATCGTGCTCTCGCCACTGGTGCGGCGATTGAGCATCAGCGCGTTGGAGAGCACGTCGCGCGCGGACAGCTTGTAGTCGACGGTCGCGTTGAGGTTCTGGCCGGCGTTGGTCGGCGTCATCACCAGGTCCTGGCCGGTGATGCCCATCAGCGCGTTCGCCGCGTCGTAGCGCTCGCGGTCGTTGATGCCGACGACGTTCCGGAGGTCGGAGACCACCCCACCGGAGACGAAGGTCGTCCACGGGCCGGCCTGGTAGCCGAGGTTGGCGGAGCCGTTCCAGCGGTCGGCGGTGGAGAGGGCCGTGTTCACGGCGCCGGAGAGTCCGAGGTCGACGTTGGACTTGAGGGCGACGTTGATGATGCCGGCCATCCCTTCGGGATCGTACTTCGCCGACGGATTCGGGATGACCTCGATGCGATCGACCGTGTTCGCCGGCAGCGACTTGAGGAACGACGCGAGCTGCGGACCGCGCAACGGCGTCGGGCGTCCGTTGACCTGGACCACGACGTTCTCATTGCCGCGCAGCGACACCTTGCCGTCGGCATCGACCTGGACGGACGGCGTCTGCTCGAGAACCTCGGACGCATTCGACGCGCCGGGGGCGACGTCCTTCGCGCGATACGCCGACCGATCGGGCTCAGTGACGACCGTCGCCTTCTCTTCCTTGATGGTGACCGCCTCGAGCATCTGCGCCATGGGCGCGAGCTTCGCGATCCCGAGATCGAGCACCGGGGTGTCGGGCTTGAGCGTGACGTCCTGGATGACGGGCGCGTAGCCGATGAAGACCACGCGAATGGAGTACGTCCCGGGGCGGAGGTTCTGGATGAGGAACGATCCGTCCTCACGGGCCAGGCCGCCGGCGATGGTCACGGTGCCGCCCTTCGGGCGCAGCGTCACCGACGCGCGCGGGATCGCCTTGCCGGAAGTGTCGGTGATGCGGCCGCGGATCTGGAAGTTGGGCTGCGGCGCCTGCTGGGTGGCGGCGGCCGGTGGGGGTCCTGCCTGGGCGAACGAGGCGTTGGGGGCCAAAGCAACGACGAACAGCGCGAGCGCGAGGATGACGCGGGGCCGAGGCACGGTCTGTCTCCAGGTTGGGTGGTCGGAACCGGGGGGCGGACCGATGGAGACGGCATACGAGCTTTGCCGCGCAAAGTTTCGACGGCACCTCGCCGCGGGGGGGGAACCCGGGGCCGCCGATCGACTCGCTATCATGGAGGTCGCCTCGGTCCCCGGCGATTGCGACGCGATCATCGGCCTCCGAGCGCCCCTTCCCGCCCCTGACGCACCGATCATGAAGGAATACCCCGCATTCACCGCCGACACCCGGGACATCGTCGACCTGCTCGACTCCCAGCGGCTCGCGCGCATCGTGACCATCGATCCCGACGGCATTCCCCGGATCGGCGTGCACGTCTTCGTGCACGATGGCCTGACGGTCGAGCTGCACCTGGTGGCCGACGACCCGCAGCTCGACGACGTCCGCCGCGGCTCGCCGGTGGTGATCGAGGTCGACGAGGTCCTCGCCAATGCGCCCTCGCACTGGGTCGATCCGGCGAACGCCACCCACGCCGACCAGTACTACCGGTGCGCGTCGCTGTGGGGCGCAACCGAGGTGACGTCCGACATCGAGGCGGTGGCCAGTCACCTGCGCGGAATCATGCGCCGGTACCAGCCCGAGGGCCGGCACGAGCCGGTGGCGCCGGACCATGACTTCTATGGAAAGGCGATGCGCCGGCTCGCGATCGTGCGCGTCCACGGCACCTCGACCCGCTCGAAGTTCAAGCTGGCGCAGCGAACGGGCCGCGAGTCGCGGGAAAAGATCCTTCGCGGCTTCCACGAGCGGGGCGCTCCGCTCGACCCGCGAACGGCCGAGCTGATCGAGCGGGCCAGAAGCGGCGGCTAGGCCAGGCCTCCGCTCAGCGCACCATGAACAGGTAGCTGAGCTTCACGAAGAACCCGTCGGCCGTGCGCTGGAGCTCGGTCGGCCGGAACTCGTCGCTGGCCACGCTCGCGCCGTAGCCCATGAAGAACACGGTGCCCGGATTCGGCTGGTAGGAGAAGAGCCAGTCGGCGCGCAGGCCGCCCCGATCGATGGCCGTCGCCCGACGATAGCCCGTCGCGGTGCGAATGATGATCGGGTCGTTCGACCGGGAATCATCGCGCAGCTCGGCGACCTTGAGGCCGTCGTACTGCGTCACGATGCGAACGAAGACCGGCCGCGCGACCTGATACTCCACCTTGAGGCGCGGAATCGCCCGCAGCCGCACGAGCGAGTTGTCGCTCTTCCGGTGCACGCGCTGCTCGAGGTACCGGGCGTTGACGCGCACCTGGTTCGTCGGGCGCCAGTCGCCCTCGACCGTCGTGTAGTAGATCCAGGCCGAGGACCATTCGTCGAAGTTGTCGTCCTGTCCGCCGGCGAAGTCCGCCGACCCGGAGAACTTCCCCCACTGCGGCGTGGAGAGCCGGAGGTTGATCCCGAGGTTGGTGAGGCGATCGGTGCCGACGAACGGCACCGTATCGAGCACCACGCCCGACGGGTCGTGGCGCTCCACGAGGTAGTTCGCGTACAGCGACGGCGGATACTTGAAGGTCTCGGTCCAGGTATAGAACGTGGAGCTCCACCCACCGCGCAGGACCGCGGTGGTGCTCGTGTTCATCTTGATGTCGTTCGGCTCCGTGCCGTCGACGAACCGGTCCCACTCCCAGGTGTTGTCGGAGATCGGTGAGAACGAGATGGACTGGATCACGCTGTTCTTCGGGAACCAGGTGTGGCGCGGCTGGAACACGGCGCGAGCCACCCCGGCGCGGGAGATGAAGCCGCTCGCCGCGGTGAACTCCGGGTGAATGCCCTTGAAGATCACGTTGAATCCGCTCGAGCGTCCGGTCTGGCTCAGCGAGAAGTCGAACAGCGGCCGTCCATCCTGGCGCACGCCCCCGATGCCCGTGAAGCTCGCGCCCACCTGGCTGCTGAGGAGATACCGGCTGCCGAATCGCTGCCGGGAGTCGAACGCGACGACGCGGTTGTAGTCTCCGCCCTGCACGCGATCGGTATAGACCATTCCGGCGGTGGACCCTGGGCCGACGTCACGGCGCAGGCGCAGCAGGTTGTAGAGCGGATTCCTCCCGCCGGGCGCCGTCGCCTGCCCATCGTCCACGGCGGACAGCACGCCGACGTTCGTGCCACCGGCCTTGCCGCTGACCTTGACCGCCGCTTTCGGGGCGATGATCCGCCGCGTATAGATGAGCGAGTTCGGCACCTGGTAGTTCTCGTTCGCCTCGAGAAAGAACGGCCGCTTCTCGGGGAAGGAGATCGCCTGGCGCGGGTCGAAGATCGTCTGCCCCACGTCCGACTCGACCTGCGAGAAATCGGGATTGATCGTCGCGCTGGCCGAGACGTTGGGCGTCACGCCCCATCGCAGGTTGCCGCCGAACTCCGGGTCCTGGCCGCGGTAGCGCCACGTCGGATCCGTCGCGCTCACCGGTCCGCCCGGCCGGCTCGCGGTCATCACGGGGTTCACGTCCATGACCAGGCCACGCTTGAGGCCCGTGAGCCCGAGCAGCCGGCCGCTCTGCTCGAGGAACGACGGCGCCCCACGCTCGGCGGGCGTCCAGGTCTGCTCCTGGCCCGAGTGCATGACGCGACGCAGCACCTGGATGCCCCACTGCTGGTTCGCGGTCTGCTGGTAGCGGATGGCGTTGAACGGAATCCGGATCTCGACTTCGTATCCGTACTCCGTGACGCGTCCCTTCGACTCGAAGTTGAAGTCCGGGCTCCGGTCCACGCCCGCGCCCTCGACGAAGGTGCCGTCACCCTGGATCCCCAGCGCGTTCACGGCGAAGAGGAGGGCGCGGCGCCGATCGTCGAACGTGTCGAGGTAGAGCTCCACGTGGTCGTTGCTGGAGATCCGGTCGCGGTCGGCCAGCGTGGCGGTCACCGCGCCGTGCGTCTCCCACGCCCGGATGCCGAAGTAGATCGCATGATCGCCGTACATCACCAGGACTTCCGTGGAGTCCTCGGCTGGCTGCCGGTCGACGGGCTGATACTGCGAGAACCCGGTGAGCACCGCCGCCTCGCCCCACGTCGCCTCATCGAGCCGGCCGTCGATGGCCGGCGGCGACGGAATGCGCGGGACCCGGACGTCGAGCTGCCGGGTGCGGCCGTGGTAGGTGACCGGCGAGGTCGTGGCCGACGGCTGCGCCAGGAGCGGGGCGGCGAAGCCGAGGAGGGCGATGAAGGCTTTCATTGGCAGGGACAGTACGGTGGGTGGTCCCCGTTGGACAGCGCCAACCCGCGAATGGCTCGCCGCAGGGCGACTTGTTTCACGTTTCCCTGCGGCGTCCGGGCCCGCGACCGGCGCTATGCCTTCGTGAACGTCAGCCCTCCGCTCTCGCCCGGCTTGACCACGATCCGGTCGCCGTCCTTGAACTGGCCGCCGAGCAGGGCGAGCGAGAGCGGGTTCTGGATCAGCCGCTGGATCGCCCGCTTCAGCGGCCGCGCCCCGAAGGCGGGGTCGTAACCCTCGCCGGCCAGCAGCTTCTTCGCCTCGGGGCTGATCTCGAGCGTGATCTTCCGGTCGGCGAGCAGCTTGCGCAGGTGCGCGAGCTGGATCTCGACGATGGACTCGATCTGCTCGACGCCGAGCGGATGAAACACGATGATGTCATCCACGCGGTTGAGAAACTCGGGCTTGAACTGACGCCGCAGCTCGGCGGTGACCTCCTTCTCCACCTTGTTCCAGTCCCCGCCGGCATTGTCGAGGATGTAGTGGCTCCCGACGTTCGACGTCATGATGACGACGGCATTGCGGAAGTCCACCGTGCGGCCCTGTGAGTCGGTGAGCCGGCCATCGTCGAGGATCTGGAGCAGGATGTTGAAGACGTCGGGATGCGCCTTCTCGATCTCGTCGAAGAGGATGACGCAGTACGGACGACGGCGAACGGCCTCGGTGAGCTGGCCGCCCTCCTCATAACCGACGTAGCCCGGGGGCGCACCGATGAGGCGAGCCACGGCGTGCTTCTCCATGTACTCGCTCATGTCGATGCGCACCATCGCGTGCTCGTCGTCGAACAGGAACTCGGCCAGCGCGCGGGCCGTTTCCGTCTTGCCGACGCCGGTTGGGCCGAGGAAGATGAAGGAGCCGATCGGGCGGTTCGGGTCCTGGAGCCCGGCGCGACTCCGCCGCACCGCATTGGCGACCGCGACGACGGCCTCCGTCTGGCCGATGACGCGCTTCGCCAGCTCCTGGTCGAGCTTGGTCAGGCGCTCACGTTCGCTCTCGAGCATGCGCGTCACGGGGATGCCCGTCCACCGGGCCACCACCTCGGCGATGTCCTCCGCCGTGACCTCCTCCTTCAGGAACTGCGGCTTGCCGGTGGCGCTCGCGAGCTGCGACTCCGCGCCCTTCATCTGCTGCTCGAGCTGCGGGATCTTGCCATACGTGATCTCGGCGGCCTTCTGGAGGTCGCCGCTGCGCGTGGCCTGCTCCGCCTCGACGCGGGCCTGGTCGATCTCCTGCTTGATCTTGCCGACCGCGCCGAGGGTCTCCTTCTCCTTCTGCCACTGGGCCTTCATGCCGCTCGACTTCTCGCGGAGGTCGGCGAGCTCCTTCTCGATCACGTCGCGGCGCTCGACCGCCGTCCTGTCCTTCTCCTTCACGAGGGCGGTGCGCTCGATCTCGAGCTGCATGATCCGGCGCTCCACCTCGTCAATCTCCTGGGGCAGCGAGTCGATCTCGATGCGCAGGCGGCTCGCCGCCTCGTCGACGAGGTCGATGGCCTTGTCGGGGAGGAAGCGGTCGCCGATGTACCGATGCGACAGCGTGGCGGCGGCGATGATGGCATCGTCGGTGATGCGCACGCCGTGGTGCGCCTCGTACCGCTCCTTGAGGCCGCGCAGGATGGCGATGGTCGACTCGACGGTCGGCTCGCCGACGTACACCGGCTGGAAGCGGCGCTCGAGCGCGGGATCCTTCTCGACGTTGGTGCGATACTCGTCGAGCGTCGTCGCGCCGACGACGTGCAGCTCGCCGCGGGCGAGGAGCGGCTTGAGCATGTTGCCGGCGTCCATCGAGCCCTCGGCCTTCCCCGCCCCGACGAGGGTATGCATCTCGTCGATGAAGGTGATGAACTTGTTCTCGGACTCCGTCAGCTCCTTGAGGACGGCCTTGAGGCGCTCCTCGAACTCGCCGCGGAACTTGGCGCCGGCGATGAGGGAGCCGAGGTCGAGCGAGACGAGCCGCTTGCCCTTGAGGCCCTCGGGGACGTCGCCGTTCACGATGCGCTGGGCGAGGCCCTCGACGATCGCCGTCTTGCCCACGCCGGGCTCGCCGATGAGCACGGGATTGTTCTTCGTCCGGCGCGACAGGACCTGGATGACCCGCCGGATTTCCTCGTCGCGGCCGATGACGGGATCGAGCTTGCCCTTGCGGGCCGCCTCGGTGAGGTCGCGGGTGTAGCGCTGGAGCGCCTGATACTGGTTCTCCGGCTCCTTGTCCGTCACCCGATGCGTGCCGCGGACCGCCTCGAGCGCGGCGAGCAGCTTCTTGTAGTCGGCCCCGCCGGCGGAGAGGAGGTTCTTCGTCTCCGTGCCCTTGGTGTCGCTGAGCCCGAGCAGGATGTGCTCGGTCGAGACGTATTCGTCGCCGAGCTTCTTCGCCTCGTCGTCGGCGCGATCGAAGACCAGGTTGAGCTCGCGCGACATGGTCGGGGTCGCATCGGTCTGCTTCGGGTACCGGCCGATCTCGCGCTTGATCGCCTCGCGGAGCGAAGTGACGTTGACGCCGAGCTTCTGGATCACGGGGACGACGATGCCTTCATCCTGGTCGAGCAGCGCCGACAGGAGGTGGAGGTCGTGCATGACCGGATTGCCGTTCCGCCGCGCGAGGTCCAGCGCGGCATTGAAGGCTTCGGAGGCTTTGACGGTGAGGCGTTCGGGATTGATCATCGGAGCAACGGAGGTGCTGGCGGATACGTCGCGACTCGCCGACCAAGCTATTCAATCCCGATGCCGACGATCGATGCCAGGATGGCATTCCGGCAATCGAAGTGGTCCTTCGATCCCATCTCCGGGCGGCAGGCGGAGCGTCCGGCGCGGACCCGGCGGCAACGAGCCCGCGAGCCACGGCGGGGGAGCTCGCGGTGCTTCTCGAGGCCGAATTCGACGGCTCACCAATCCGGTAACTGCCTGAATAGCAGGTTACTGCTGGCGGCCCCGGCCCGGACGTCACAGGATGTGTGCGCTGTATCACACCGCTGTATCCCCACATCCTGGAGGAGCACATGAGAATGCACAGCCGTCGCTCCATCAGCAGCACCATCTCCGTCGGCCTCGTGGCCATTGTGGTCGCGAGCTGCGCGGATGGCCACAACATCCCCGGTCCGAACGCGACGGAGGCCAGCTACAACGTGGGGGATGTAGCGGGACCGCGTTACAATGCCGGGCCGTCGGCGAACCTGTCGATCGTCCCGGGCCCAGGCCAGCAGGAGTTCATCACCAACGGAAGCTTCGAGTCGAACGGCGGCGCCAACTCGGGAAGCTTCGCCGGATGGGCGATCACGAACACCGGCAACGGCGGCATCTTCGCGCAGACGGGAACGGCGACGCCGCCTCCGTTCGTGACGTCTGCCCCGCCGCCGCCCGATGGAAGCTTCGCCGCGATGAGCTCCCAGGGTGGCCCCGGCAGCCACATCCTGCACCAGGTCGTCACCCTGCCCGCGTCGGGGACGGACGCGAGCTTCCAGGTGAAGGTGTGGTATCACATGTGGGCCTCGGGCTTCTTCACGCCGAACTCGCTGTCGGAGACCGTCTTCCCGAACGAGCAGTTCCGCATCGACATCATGGATCCCTCGGCGCCCCTGACCGACATGGGAGCGGGGATCCTGCTCAACGTCTTCCGCACGAAGGTGGGTGATCCCGCCGTCCTGCCCGGGTACATCACGGTCAACGCGAACCTCGGCGCGTTCGCCGGGCAGTCGATCCGCATCCGCATCGCCGAAGTGGACAACCAGAGCAACTTCCACGCGTCGGTGGACGACGTCAGCCTCGTGGCGAGCGTGAACCAGCCGCCCGCGGCGAATGCCGGCCCGGACCAGACCGTCGAGTGCACCGGCGCGACGACGGCGGTGACGCTGGCGGGCGTGGCCACGGATCCGGACAACAACATCGCGAGCACCGAGTGGTTCGAGGGCGCGACCCCGATCGGCAGCGGCGCGACGCCGACGGTCAACCTCGCGCACGGCTCGCACACGCTGACGCTGGTGGTGACCGACGCGTTCGGGATGACCGCGTCCGATGACGTCGTCATCGACGTCGTCGACACCACGGCGCCCACACTCTCGCTGACCGCGACGCCGGGCGAGCTCTGGCCGCCCAATCACCAGTACGTGCCGGTGACGCTGACGATCGGCGTCTCCGACAACTGCGACGCGGCGGCCGCGCTGACGGTGACCGCCACGGCCGTGAGCAACGAGCCAGACGACGCGAACGGCAACGGCGACGGCAACACGACGGGTGACGTCAGGGCCGGGAGCGCGATGAGCTCGAATGCCGCGCCGACCGTGTCGTTCAACCCGTTGACTCAGCAGCTCGAGCTTCGCGCTGAGCGCGGCGGGCGCGCCGGGGGCCGTGAATACACGATCACCGTGACCGCCACCGACTCGCACGGCAACTCGACGACGCGAGTCACGACGGTGAAGGTCGCGCACAACCAGTAGTCGCCAGCGGCGAACGCGGCCCGGCGTCGGCGAAGGCTGCCGGCGCCGGGCTTCGCGTTTCGCCCCCACTCGCCCCTCCCGCCCGAGCATGCGTCCGAAACCCTCGCGGGTCCGCGCGCCGCATCCTATCGTACATCACCTCGCCCGGGAGCCCGACATGCATGCCCTCGTTTCACGGAGACTCACGCCGCTGACCCGCCGAGCGATCATCATCGCGCTCGCCGTCGCCTTTGCCGCGCTCACCGCCGGGCCCGCGGCGGGACAGCGGCTGCCACCGGCCGGAGCTCCTCGCTGGGAGTACGGTCAGTTCGAGTGGGTCCGCGACACACCGGCCGGGCCCGAGGTCGCCCGCTGGACGGTCGGCGACAGCGTGATCGTCTCGACGAAGTCGCTCGACAACCTCGTGGAGCTGGTGACCCGGCGCCGCGCGCCGAAGACGGAGACTCAGCACACGTTCTTCGCCTGGCTCGGCGAGATGGGCTGGGAGATGGTCTCATGCCGTCAGGTGGATCCGACGGATTCGGCGCGCACGCTGACGATGAGCTGCTGGTTCAAGAGACCGAAGCTGTGACCAGGGCGAGCGTGTCGGGCGCGGCGATTCAGTGACCAGGGCCCGGAGGCGGGGGTTTCACCGGTATCAATCCTCGCGAGGCGACGTCATGAAGCGAATCGGGCTCGTCGTGCTGCTGGCGATGGCGTGCCGGTCGGAGACCGAGCCGCTGACGGGAACGATCTATACGCTGGCATCGATCGCCGGAACGCCCCTGCCAGCGCCGTACGCGCTGAGCCCTGACGACAGCCGCGTAGCCTGGGCCGATACCCTGGCATTGCGACCGGATGGCACTGGCGAGCGCCGGTTCGTCATCGGGGGCAGCATGCCGTCGCTGCGAGAGACACGCCGGTCCTTGCTCGCCTGGTCGCAGTCCGGGTCCGAGATCACGATCACTCTGGACTGCCAGGCAATGCCGTGTGTGGCCGGCCCGCACTTCGTGGGAACGCTCGGCCCACCCGGCACATTGACCATTACGAAAGCGGTCGGCATGCGCGAGCCACTCGTGTACGACCGCTTCTTCGGGCCCGACTGAGTCAGCGGATCCGCGGCAGCGGGTGACGCCGCAGGTGCTGGATGCCGTCGTCATCGGTGGCGACGACGTACACGCGCGAGGGCCCGAACCCGGCGACCACCTCGTTCGGCGCAAGATGCAGGCGCGCGGCGAGCTTCCCCGAGCGATCGACGATGTCGTAATCCGTTCCCGGCGCCTTCACGCTTCTCATCCGGAGGATCCAGACCCGTCCATCGGGCGCGGCCTTCAGTGACGGGTTGGGAAAGGGCGGGAGGACCTGCGGCCAGTCCGGGATCGTCTCCGGATCGGCGGGAGGCTCTCCGTCGCGGGCCATTCGCTTCATCACCGCCGCCTTCTCCGCCCCGTCGACCGCCGCGGCCTGGAACGGCAGCGGCGCGCCCGATGTCCTGACGCCTTTGGGTGAGTACCAGTCCACGCGATACGGATCGAGCCGCGCAACCGCAACGGTGCCGTCGGTGAACATCACCGCCTGCTCTCCGGCGGCGAGCGGATTCATCTGGATGGAAATCGACGAGATGTCCTTGCCGCCCGAGATGGCGATGCGGCTCGGCCGCGTCCGCATCTTCGCGAGCGAGTCGGCGACGCCCGTGTGGCGGTCAGCGCGCACGACCCACGTCGAGTCGGCGGCACCCGTCTTGACTGTCCCGCGTACGCCGTCGAGATCCCGCGCCGCCTGGGTGATCAGCGCGTGACCCGCGTGATCCACGGCCAGGGGGTTGCGGGCGCTGTTCCTTATCGGCGGATCGTTCGCGGTGATCACGCCGGCGAACGTCGTTCCCTTCAGGACCAGCCAGCGGCCCGCCATCTGGTCGACCATCCACGTGGTATCGCCGGGAAGTGCGAAGAGCGTCCCCGGAGTGCGGTACTCACCGGGGCCATCGCCGATACGGCCGAGGGGCGTCGACGATCCCTTCTGAAAATCGACGACCGACAGCTGCTTCTCGAGCGCGTCGGTCACGAGCACGCGCCCATCGGCGAGCTCGCGCACGCTGGCGATGCGCGAGAACTCGACACCCTCGAGCATTTGTCCGGGAGAAAGCTGGAGCGGCGCCTGTGCCGGCGCATGAACGGCCGGCCAGCACAGCAGCGCTGACGCGAGCAGGAAGGAGCGAGAGGCGATGCAGGTCATGAAGTGTTCAACCCGCTCCAGCGGCCTGCACGTCACTTCCGCTCCCACTCCCACTTCCACTAGACCGGCGGCCTCCCGTACTTCGGCGACTGTGGCGTCCTGTACCGATTCGTAAGCTCCTGGTCGCGCGTCATCCGGGTGAACTCCTGGCCGTGGACGAGCACGTGCTCCGGCGTCGTCGTGAACTCGAACGGATCGCCGCTCCACACGACGACGTTGCCGAGCTTGCCCACGGTGATCGAGCCGACCCGGTCGGCGATGCCCATGGCCTCGGCGGCCGAGAGCGTGACGGCGCGCAGGGCGTCGTCCCACTGCATGCCGTAGGCGACGGCATTCCCGGCGTCGTACCGCAGGTTGCCGACGTTGAAGCCCGCCGCGTCGCCCGCGCCATTGCCGATGAGGACGACGTTCGCGTTGCGCGCCCGCAGCAGGCCGGCGTTCTCCTGGCGCGCGTTGAGGGTGTTGAACGACCCGGGGATGTTGCTCATGGCGCCAACCAGCACCGGCACCCGCGCGGCAGCCAGCTTGTCCGCCACCATCCACGCCTCGGCGCCGCTGAGGATGCCGATCTTCATCGGGGCGAACTCGCGAGCCAGGGCGAGGGCGGCCTCGATGTCGCTCGCGCGGTCGGCGATGAGCCACAGCGGCAGGGTCCCGCTCACGACGGGCACGAGCGCCTCGAGGTCGGCGCGGGAGGCATTCAGCTCGCGCGACTGGCCGGCGTCATACTGCGTGCGTCGCAGGTTGTAGGTCTTCGCGTCGCGAAGCAGCTCGCGCCAGTGGGCGATCGCCTCGCCGCGCGCGCCCGCGGTGCCTGATGCATTCGAGATGTCTCCCACCATCGCGATCGGCCCCTTGAGCAGCATGTCGGTCAGCGAGCCCTCGGTGAGATCCACCGCCGCGGCCTGGCCCTGGACGAGTCCCCTGCCGGGCAGGACTCCGACGGTCGTGACGCCGTCATTGCGCGCCGGCGGCAGGAATGCCGACGCGGGATTGAATCCCTCCCAGACGCGGAAGCTGGCGGCGACTCCCTTCTCGCCGTTCGCGCTCGCGTCCACCTGGCCGGCGCTCAGCGTCACCTCGGCGACACCGAGGTTGGTGGAGGCGTTCACGAGGCCAGGGGTGACCCACTTGCCCGCGGCGTCGATGCGGCGCGCGCCGGCGGGCACCTGCACGTTCTGGCCAACCGCGGCAATGCGCCCGTTCACGATCAGGACGGTCGCGTTCTCGATCGCCGGCCCTGACACTGGATAGACCTTCCCGCCGGTGATGGCGACGGTCTGGGCATGGGCGGTGGCGGCCATGGCCGTCACGAGGAGCAGATCCCTCGCTGCGCTCAGGATGACACGGGGCGCTGCGCTCGGGATGACACGGATCATCGTCATTATCGGGTTCCTCCCGGCGGAGCGACGAAGCCCAGCTCGAAGTCGGTTCGCCAGCGGTTGGTGGTATCGAGTCGGTCGAACAGCAGCGCGCCGTCGATCCACACCTTCTCGGCGCGGGAGTAGACGCTGAAGGGATTGCCGGACCAGAGGACGACGTCCGCGTTCTTGCCGGGGACGAGGGAGCCGATGCGATCGTCGAGACCGATGGTCCAGGCGGCGTTGATCGTCAGCCACTTGATCGCGTCGTCCTCCGAGACGTTGATGCCCGCAGCCCTGCCGGCAGCGATGCCCTTTGCCGCCTCCTGGTTGAGGCGCTGCGATCCCGACGGATCGTCGGAGTGAACGACCGCCCGGGCGCCTGCCGCCTGGAGAATGGCGAGATTCGCGCGCACGGCATCGAGCGCTTCCATCTTGAAGCCGCCCCAGTCGGCCCAGAGCGAGCCCGAGATGTCCTCACGGGCGAGAACGTCAGCGACCTTGTACGCCTCGACACCGTGATGGAAGGAGCGGATCCGGTAGCCGAACTCCTTCGCGATGTCGATCATCTGCATCATCTCGTCGGCGCGATAGCAGTGATTCTGGATGAGGATGTTGCCGCGCAGCACTTCGGCGAGCGTTTCGTCGTTCAGGTCGCGTGACGGCGGGTCACCCTTCCGGTCGCCGGCCAGCCAGGCGTCCCACTTCCGCCGGTAGGCCTCGGCCCCGATCCACGCATTGCGGTATCCGGCGACGTTTCCCATGAGCGTCGACGGGCCGCGATTCGCGTACACCCGCTTCGGATTCTCGCCGCACGCCATCTTGAGCCCGTACTTCGCGCCGGGGAACTTCATTCCCTGCACCGACCGGGACGGGACGACCTTGAGGATGGCGCTCCTGCCGCCGATCAGGTTGGCCGATCCCGGGAGCACCTGAAGCGTCGTGACGCCACCGGCGAGGTTGCGCGGGAACTGCGGATCCTGCGGCCACACCGAATGCTCGGCCCAGACGTTGGCCGTGACGGGATTCGTCGCCTCGTTGCCGTCGCTCATGGCCGGCACGCCGGGCGCCGAGTACACGCCGAGGTGGGAGTGGACGTCGATGATGCCCGGGGTGACGTACTTGCCGCTGCCGTCCAGCACGATCGCGTCGGCTGGGGCGGCCACCGTCGGGCCCACCGACACGATCTTGCCGTCCCGCATGAGGATCGCGCCGTTCCGGATCGTCGGCCCGGCAGCGGTCATGATCGTGACGTTCCGGATCAGCGTCGGTCGCGACGGAAAGGGGACGTAGGTGCTGGGGAACGGATCGGCGTTCGGGATGCTCAGTGCGCCGGCGCCGGGCGACGGAGGCGTCGCCGCCTGCGCGCCGGCCTGCATCGCCAGCACGAACGTCAGGGTGAGAGTCGAGCGAAAACGCATCGGGATTCCGGTTGGATGGGCGGGACGGCGGGTTCTGCTCAGGGAGAATACGACGTAACTGGTCAGGTGCGACAGAGGCCGTGCGGGTCCGGCCTCGGCCCGGTGAGGGCGGGACGCTGCTTCATGTTCGCGAGCTCGCCCACGACGTCATGGACGTAGTTGCCGATCTTCGTCATCCGATCGTACGCGACGTACTGGGGCTCGTCGGACACCATGTGGTAGTCGATGTACCAGGCGGCGGCGACGAAGAACGCGACCGGGATGCCGTACCGGGCATACATGTAATGGTCGCTCCGGCAATAGGCGTTGGTCGGATCGCCGGTCCGGTCGAAGTTGTAGTCGAAGCGGAAGCCGTAGCCCGGCCGGGCGTTCACGCGCTGCGCCACCTCGTCGAGCTCGTTGGATCGCCGCCGCAGGCCGATGACCACGAGGGCGTTCTCGCCGCCGGGCGGCGCGTCCTCGACCTCGCCGCGGGCCATCTGATCCATGTTGATCTGCGTGACGATGGAGTCGCGCGGCACCGTCGGGTGGTCGGCGTAGTACTGCGCGCCATACAGGCCCTTCTCTTCCGCCGTGTGAAACACGAACAGGAGTGATCTCGCGGGCTTCACCCGTGCGGCCGCGAACGCCTCGGCGATCTCCAGCGCGAGAACGGCGCCGCTGCCGTCGTCATCCGCTCCGTTGAAGATCGAGTCCAGCCGGCGTCCGTTGGCGCGATGCAGGCTGTCGACCAGCCGGTTGATGATCGTCCACTGGGAATCGCTGACGTTGCGCGGGGGCGGATCGTCGGCGCCGCGCTTGCGCACCACCGCGTTGAACGCCCGGATGGAATCGTGGTCCACCGGCGGCCCCATGCCGATGTGATCGTGATGCGCCCCGACGGCGACGTACGTGTTGCGCAGCGCGGGGTCGGAGCCGCGGATGATCCCGGCGACGTTGTATGACGGGTACGGCGCCGGTCGATCGATGAATCCGGCATTGCCCGAGAGCGGCGCTCCGGCGGATCCACGCGCCAGCGACGCGAGCGGCGCGCCGAAGATCCGTTCCGCGACGCCGGACGTGACACTGATGACGGTCAGCGGTCCGACGGCACCCGTGGAAGCGGTATCCCAGTAGGTCTCGCGCGCCACCTTGTACGCCGCCGGGGCACCGAGGTCGAGCGTCGCGACGACGATCGCGCGGGCACCGGCAAACCGGCGCAGGTCATCGCGCTGCCAGAAGTTGAAGGACGGACGATTCGCGGCGGCGGCGAAGACCTCGG
>CAMLHT010000027.1 GCA_946479895.1 uncultured Gemmatimonadota bacterium
AGCCGGCCGCGCGCCCGGCTCCGCGCCCGCCGGTGAAACGGGCGGCCGTCGTTGCGTCCGCGGACTCCTCGCGCCCACCCCGTCCCGCAAAGCAGGGCAGGCACGGCGGCGACCGTCCGCCGCGCCCGGCTCGCGAGAATGCCGGTGAGCCGCGCAAGGCCGCGAGACAGCGGCCGCGGAAGGCGACACTTCGCTCGCGCGAGCAGGTGGCGGAGATGCTCAAGGGACGCATCGTCCGCTGGCGCACGGGCGACGGCCCGACCTCCTTCTGCGACTCCTGCGGCGCGCCGGTCCTGGTGGGCTTCAGCCACGTGAGGTGGGACGTCATCATGGTCGACGCGGCGGGGCATCGCACGCATGACTGCGAGACGTCGCGCCAGGCGGCCGCGGCCCTGCGCGCTCAGCCGGCTCCGCGCGTGGACGTGCCGGAGCTACCCGCGGGCGAGGCGGCGCGCCCCGCGCTCCGGACGCTGGCGCCGGTCGCTCCGCCGGCACCGGTGGCCACCCCCGAGCCCAGGCCGCGGCGCCGGCCGGCGGATCGGGCAGCACCGGCGGCGGCCAATTCGTGCGAGGCGTGCGGGAATCTGAAGGCGTCCGTGAATGGAGCGTGGGTCTGTCTCCATTGCGCGTGACGGCCGGCGCGATCCGGCTGGCCTGACGCGGGGAGGCTAGCGGTCGAACCGGTAGCCGGCTTTTCGCACCGTGACGATGTGCACCGGTCGCGCGGGATTCGGCTCGAGCTTCGCGCGAAGCTCGGAGACGTGGATGTCCACGGTGCGGGTGCTGACGTCCTGCTGGTAGCCCCAGACGGCGCCGAGCAGGTCGCCGCGCCCGATGACGGTTCCGGGGCGGTCCATGAGCGCGATGAGCAGGTCGAACTCCCTGGGCGCCAGCGCGACGGGTTCGCCTCGCCGCTTCACCGTCCGCGCCGCGCGGTTGACCTCCACTTCGCCAAAGCGCTCGACCGGGCCGGGAGGCGCCGCCGAGAGACGTGAGCGACGGAGCAGGGCGTCCACGCGCGCGAGGAGCTCCATCGCCCCGAACGGCTTGGTGACGTAGTCGTCGGCACCGAGACGGAGTCCCCTGACCTTGTCGGCTTCCTCACCGCGCGCGGTGAGGATGAGGATCGGCGCTTCGATCCCCTCGTCACGCAGCGTGCGAATGACGCGATACCCATCGAAGCCGGGGAGCATGAGGTCGAGGATGACGAGGTCCGCCTCGCGCCTGCGCGCCATCTCCACGCCTTCCGGGCCCGTGCCGGCGACCACCACGTCGAAGCCTTCACTCTGAAGCGCGGTGGTCAGGGCGAAGGCGAGGTCGGCGTTGTCTTCCACCACCAGGATGCGGGTCATCGGGTGCCGACGCTCCGGGCAAGCAGCGGCAGCACGACGATGAAGCGCGCTCCGCTGCCGGCGTGGACGGCGGCGACGCGTACCTCGCCGCCCTGTTGCTCGACGAGCCGGCGCACCACCGCGAGACCGATGCCCGTCCCGCCGACCGCGCCTCCCGCATCGCGCTTCATGCGGTAGTAGGGCGCGAAGATGCGCTCGCGCTCATCGGCCGGTATGCCGGGGCCTCCATCGGTCACTTCCATGGTCCACGTTTCGCCCGCGGACGCGGTGGTGATGCTCACCGTCTGGCCCGCGGGCCCATAGCGGACCGCGTTGTCGAGCAGGTTCAGGAGCACCTGGCGGAGCGCGCCGCGGTCGACCTCCGCCACCAGCCCGGGCTCGAGGCCCGTCGTCAGGTGAACGGAATGCGCCTGCGCGAGAGGCTCGAACGCCGATACGATTTCCCCGATCTCCGTGGCGACATCCGTACTGACGGGAGACAGCTCGCCGGCCTGTGAGGGCGTGAAGCTGAGAATGCTGTCGACGAGAAACGACAGCCGGCGCGCCTCCTGGTCGATGATGCGCAGCGAGCGGTCCGTGTCCTCTGCCGGCACCTTTCCCAGGCGCAGCAGCTCGGCGAGGAGCCGGATCTGCGCCAATGGCGTCCGCAGCTCATGCGAGACGCCGGAGACGAAATCATCGCGCAATCGCCCCAGTTCCTCCTGGCGGCGAAACTGGAACATGAGCAGCCCGAGGAGGCCGACGGCGACGAACGCGGTGGCGAGCACCTCGGGGAGGCGAGACCGCGGCAGCCCACCGATGATGAGGCGGCCGGCGGCGGCCTGGCTGATCGACACGTCGAAGTGCAGGCCGCCAAGGCGCGGGTCGAGAGAATCGCTCGCTGCGAACCGGGCGTCGACGGGAGGCCCGTTCGCATAGACCAGGTGGCCGGATCCGTCCGTGACCCGGACGGCGAGGATCGAATCGATGGCGAGGCCGCGCGTCAGGGTGCGCGGCAACACGGGCTGGCTGGACAGCACCGACCGCAACGCGCTGCCCACGACCTGTTCGGCCGGCGCCGCGTAGCCGTACGCGGTCATGGGACGCTCGAAGGTCAACGTCTGCGCGAAGATGTACGGGCGATCGCCCAGGCGCCGAAAGATCGGGACGTAGAGCTGATCCCGGCGGCCGATCAGCGCCGCCTGCGCCCTCACGGTATCGCGGAGACCGCGAAGGTCCGCCGGCGTCGCCAGCACGGTCGCGGAGGGGAAAGTCTCGACGGCGCTGTCCGCGAACGCGATCCGGTAATAGAAGCCGACGCTGTCCAGGCAGCGGCACTGCGCCCGCCGCGGCTCGACGATCGCCGCGAGCTGCGCGGCGCCAAGCGGCGGCGCTCCTCCGTTCGTGGACATCCGGCGCACGACGCTGTCGAAGAGGATACGATGTCGGCTCGATAGCGCGGAGATCGTCGCCGTCTTCATCTGGAAGGCGGCAAAGCCGGCGTAGTCGCGGAGCGTGCGCTCGGTCAACCGTCGCTGGGCGCGCGACGCGTCGAACGCCCGGTACGCGAGCAACCCCGTCAGCCCGACCGTGAACAGGATGAGCGCGACGGTGATGGATGGCGTGAGAGCGGCGACCCGCCGCGACCAGTTCTTCACGCGCGTAACTTATCCGCCCGTCACGGCGGCCAACCAAAAGTTTACATACCGCGAACGTTCCGGATGGTCCCCGGGGCCGTGGCCGCGCCTTACCATGGGTCACTGATGGCCACCAATCGGATTCACGGGCTCCTGCGCCGCGTCGTCGACGTGCGGCCGAACGAAGTGCGCGCGATGATCGCCTCGTTCGCGTTCTTCTTCTTCCTCCTCGGCAGCTACTTCGTGCTCCGGCCGATCCGCGACGCCGTTGCGGCCTCCACGGGGGTCACCAGGCTGCCGTGGCTTTTCGCCGGAACGCTCGCGGTCACGCTGCTCTGCAACCCGCTGTTCGCGTGGCTCGTCGTGCGCTTTCCCGTGCGGCGGGTCATTCCGATCTCCTATCACTTCTTCACCGCGAGCTTCCTGGCATTCTACGCGGTGCTGCGCTTCGCCCCGGGCGGCGAGGGCTCGACCGTCGACGTGTGGATGGGCCGGGCCCTCTTCGTGTGGACCACCGTCTTCGCCCTGTTCAACACGTCGATCTTCTGGTGCCTGATGGCCGACGCGTTCCGGAGCGAGCAGGCAAAGCGCCTCTTCGGGTTCATCGGGGTCGGCGGAACCCTCGGCTCGATCATCGGGTCGGCGGTCACCGCCGCGCTCGCGCCCACGCTTGGCGCCGTGAATCTCCTGCTGGTGGCGGTCGGCCTCCTGCAGCTCGCGGTGCTCATCGTCACCCGGTTCCCGCTGGAAACGGCGGAGGGTGCCGGGCCCGCGACGCGGCAGGACGAAATCATCGGGGGCACGGTGTGGTCCGGCTTCGCGCACATCGCGAAGTCGCCCTACCTCCTCGGCATCTGCGGCTTCCAGCTCCTGTACGTCTTTGGATCGACCGTGCTGTACTTCGCGCAGTCGGATCTCGTCGGCCAGCTCTACGCCGACCGGTCCGCGCGGACCGCGATCCTGGCCCGGCTCGAGCTCGTCACGCAGGTCCTGACGGTCGTCACGCAGGTGTTCTTCACCGGGCGGATCATCCGGTGGCTCGGGTTTGCGACGGCGCTGGCCATTCTCCCGGCCATGAGCGTCATCGGCTTCGGAGCGCTCGGCGCGATGGCGTCGTTCCAGGCCCTGGCCGTGTTCATCGTCCTGAGACGAGCGACGAACTTCGCGATCATGAACCCGGCGATGGAAGTGCTGTTCACCGTGGTGCCGCGCGAAGACAAGTACAAGGCCAAGAGCGTGATCGAGACCTTCGTGTATCGCGGAGGGGACCAGCTGGCCGCCTGGGGCTACGCCGGGCTTGCCGCGCTCGGGCTCGGACTCGCGGGAATCTCCTGGGTCGCCGTCCCCGTATCGGGCGTCTGGGTGGCGCTGGGTGTCTGGCTTGGCCGACAGCAGGAGCGCAGGGCCCACGACCAGCGGGCTCCGGTCTTCGCCGGCGAGGAGCCGGCATCAGCAGCTGAACCTCAACCCCAGCCCCAACCCACATGATCGATCGTCGCAGATTCCTCGGGATCGCCGCGGGCGCCGGCGCTTCGATGGCGCTCACTCCGGAGCTGCTCCGCGCGCTCCAGCAGTCCGGCGGGAACCTCGTTCAGGGCGGGAACCTCATCCAGCGGGCGATTCCCTCCTCGGGAGAGATGATTCCGGCCGTGGGACTCTCGTTCAGCAACCATCCAGGGTGCGCCGATCACGCCGTGCTGACGGAGATCCTCAAGACGTTCGCCGCCAGCGGCGGCAGGGTGTACGACGCGATGCACGTCAATCCGGCGAACGAGCAGTTCCACATCGACGCCGCCAGCGAGCTCGGGATCCAGGACAAGCTGTTCTGGTCGACGCGCGGCAACCCCGCCAACGCGGCGCCGAAAGCCGACCTCGTGAAGCCGCACGTCGAGTCGCTGCTGACGAGGATGAAGACGACGAAGATCGACCTGGCCATGGTGCCCGTCGCGGCCGATGCGGCGACCCGCGCCGCGCTGCGGGAGGAGAAGGAGGCGGGGCGCGTCCGGTACGTCGGCGTGCAGACCATCTCGGTGAGCTTCCAGGCGGCCCAGCTTCTGGAGATCATGCGCAACGAGCCGCTCGACTTCATCGGCGTCGACTACGACGTGAGCAATCGGTTCGTGGAGGCGGAGATCCTGCCGCTCGCCCGGGAGCGGAAGATCGGCGTGATGGTGTTCTTCCCCTTCAACAACGCGTCGGGCCTGAGCTGCACCGGCGGCACCAGCCTGTTCACCCGCGTCGCCAACAAGCCCGTTCCGGAGTGGGCGGCCGAGTTCGATGCGAAGACGTGGTCGCAGTTTTTCACCAAGTACGTCCTCGGCCATCCGGCGGTCACGGTGGTCCGAACGGGGACGACGAAGGTGGCGCACATGGTCGACAACCTCGGCGGCGGCATGGGCCGCCTGCCGGACGAGGCGACGCGGAAGCGGATGGCGGAGCTCATCGATGCACTTCCGCCCGCGCCCGCCCCGCAGCGAGGAGGACCGCCTCCGGGAGCTCAGGCCCCCGGGATCGCGCTGCCGGTGGCCATCCTCGATCGCTACGTTGGCCAGTGGAAGCTGGCATCCGGCACCGTGGTCACCTTCCGGCGCGAGGGGACCTCGCTGTTCGTGAAGCCCGGCAACAATCCAGAGGTCTCCCTCAACGCCCGGTCCGAAACGCGGCTGCAGGATCCGCGAGGACCCGTCTTCGAGTTCCAGGTCGACGCGACGGGCGCGGTGACCGGTCTCGTCCTGGAGCAGGGCAACCCCGTCCAGCGGATCCCGCTGACGCGAGTGCCCTGAAGCCGCACGTCTCCCACACGCTCCTCACCCTCCCAACCTGTCATGTCCCGATTCACACGATTCTCCTGGGCCAGCGGCCTTTCACTCGACATGAAGCTCGGCGGCCGGATGCTCGCGAAGTACCCGGGCATCACGCTCGTGGGCGGCATCGCCATGGCGTTCGGCATCTGGTTCGGGGCGGTGACGTTCGAGCTGCTCGGACTCTTCACGTTTCCGAAGCTTCCCCTCCCGGGCGGGGATCGGATCGTCCAGGTCTTCAACTGGGACACGAAGGGGAGCGCGGTCGAGCGACGCGCGCTCCACGAGTTCCTGATCTGGCGCGAGGAGCTTCGCACGATCAGGGACCTCGGCGCCTTCCGCGACGTGCCGCGCAACCTCACGGTGCCCGGCGGCGAGACCCGCCCGATCGACGTCGCGGAGATGACGGCATCCGGCTTCATCGTTTCGTCGGCGAAGCCGCTGATGGGGCGCACGCTCGAGCCGCGGGACGAGCGGAGCGACGCTCCTCCGGTCGTCGTCCTGGGCTACAAGGTGTGGAAGGACCGCTTCGGCAGCGATCCGGCGATCCTGGGGAAGTCGGTCAAAATCGGTGGCTCCTTCGCCTCCGTCGTGGGCGTGATGGACGAGGGATACGGGTTCCCGATCGCCCACGAGGCATGGATGCCGCTGCGCGTTCAGCAGCTCGATCGTGCTCCGCGCGCCGGCGTGCCGATCTCCGTCTTCGGCCGGCTTGCCGATGGCGTGTCATACGAAGAAGCTCAGGCCGAGCTTGACCTGATCGGCCGCCGCATGGCGGCGCAGTTTCCGGCCACGCACGAGTTCCTCAAGGCGCGCGTCATCTCGTATGTCGACGACGATGACCCGTCCGGCAACGACGTCGGCTCGATGTCCCTGGCGATCAACGTGATGGTCGTGGCGCTGCTCGTGCTGGTCTGCGGCAACGTCGCCCTCCTCCTCTTCGCGCGCGCGGCGACGCGTGAGACCGAGCTCACGGTGCGCAGCGCGCTGGGCGCGAGCCGGGGCCGGCTCGTGATGCAGCTGTTCTCCGAAGCGCTCGTGCTGGGGGCAGTGTCAGCGACGGTCGGACTCGGCGCGGCGGCGATCACACTGCGCGTCTACGGCGGGCCCTACCTCGAGATGAACATGGGGAAGATGCCGTTCTGGTTCGACGTCAACCTGTCATTCGCGACGGTGCTGTATGCCCTCGGCCTGACGGTGCTCGCGGCGGTGATCGCCGGCGTACTGCCGGCGCTGAAGGTGACGCGCGGCATTTCGGCGAAGCTCCGGCAGGGCACCGCGGGCAGCGGCCTGCGCTTCAGCGGGGTGTGGACGTTCGTCATCGTCGCGCAGGTGGCCGCGACCGTACTCCTCCCGGCCATCGTGGCGCTCGAGCAGAGCGAGATCTCGCGCGTGACCGCATTCGACATGGGATTTCCGGGAAAGGAATACCTCGCGGTCAGGGTGGCTGGCGACACATCGATGAGCGCCGGAGCACAGCCAGCGGGTGATTCCGTGCGCGCGAGCAACGCTCGCCTGCTGGAGACACTGCGCCAGCGCATCGCCAGCGAGCCGGGCGTCCGGGGCGTGACGTTCGCGAGCAATCTGCCGGCAACGTCCCACCGCATCGGGAGGATCCAGCTCGCCGATTCGGCCGATCTGCCACCGGGCAAGCGGGTGGTGAGCGTCGCGAGGGTCGATCCCGGCTACTTCGACGTGCTCGGCGCGCCGATCCTCTCGGGCCGTGACTTTCACAGCGGTGACCTGACCGAGGGATCGAGGAACGTCATCGTCGACGTCCGCTTCGTCGAGCAGGAGCTGGGCGGCCTCAATCCTCTCGGCCGGCGGCTGCGGATCGGCCAGGCCGATTCAAGCTGGTGGGAGGTCGTCGGCGTCGTGAAGGAGCTCGGCATGGGTTCGCCGGTGGAACGCAGCGTGGATGGGGGAGTCTACATCCCGATACCGCCGTCGTTCGACCGCTCGCCGTACATGATCATTCATGCGTCCGGCGATCCGCTCGTGCTGGCGCCACGCCTGCGGGGGATTGCCGAGGCCGTGGATCCGGGCATGCGGCTGACGGAGATCACGCGCATGGACATGATCGGGGATCCATTCGTGTGGTTCCTCGAGGTCTGGCGACAGATCACGATGGTCCTTACCTCGGTGGCCGTGCTGCTCTCGCTTGCGGGGATCTACGCCGTGCTGTCGTTCACCGTCTCGAAACGCACGCGCGAGATCGGCGTGCGCGTGGCGGTGGGAGCGAGTCCGCGCAGCGTCGTCGCGACGATCTTCAGGCGCCCGCTGACCCAGGTCGGAATCGGCATCGTGGTCGGCGCGTTCCTGGTCGGACTCGGGAGCGTCGTCGTGAGGAATCATCAGCCCGATACCGCGATGGGGATGCATACGCTCGCGGGCGGATTGTCGCTGGGTCAGCTCGCCATGCTGATCGGATATTCGGCGCTGATGCTCGGGGTGTGTCTGCTGGCCTGCATAGTGCCGACGCGGCGGGCGTTGGGGGTGGAACCGACGGAGGCGTTGAGGGCGGAGTAGGGCGTGGGCGGGCTTGAAAGGCGTGCGGGAAGGGCGTGCGGGAAGGGCGTGCGGGAAAGGCGTGCGGAAACTGCGTGCGGGGAAGGGCGTGCGGGGATGGGGTAAGGGGAGAGAGACTTTGATGCTGAAGTTTGAGGGGACGGATGACATCGTGGGGGCATGTCGAACCCGTTCCGTGCCCTCGAAGTAGCTCGCGCCATCGGCGATGAGGTGAACAGGCTGTTGCGCGAGCGTGATCTCATTCATCGCAGCCAGCTGCGCGAGGCGGCCCAGTCGATTGCGGCGAACATCCGGGAAGGGCTGGGGCGGGATCCGGGACCTGATCGCAACAGGTCGTATCGCGTCGCGCGTGGCTCGGCCGAGGAGGCCGATGAGCACCTTCGCACCAACTTCGCGGACGGGCGAATTCCCCCAGCGTCCTACTGGAGGCTCCGCAACCGCATCATCCTCATCGTCAAGATGCTCAACGCGACGATGTCTTGAGAATCACTGTCACGCCTCTTCCAGCACGCCCGTCTCGCACGCTCTTCCCGCACGCTCTTCCCGCACGCCTTTCCCGCACGCTCTTCCCGCACGATCGTGCCGTAAGAACGTGCCGCACGCTTTTATCTCCACCCCAGCCCTGGTCCTACTTCCTTCAGGATCGATTCGATGACATGGACGTTGTAGTCCACTCCCAACGTGTTGGGCACCGTGAGCAGCAGCGTATCGGCTTCGGCGATGGCCTCGTCCTTCCTCAGCTCCTCGATCAGCACATCCGGCTCCGCCGCGTAGGTCCGACCGAACACCGCCCGCATGTTGTCGATGACGCCGATCTGGTCGCTGCTTTCGTCGCGGCCGAAGTAGGCGCGGTCCTGGTCGTTCATCAGCGCGAAGATGGAGCGCGAGACGGAGACACGTGGCTCCCGCGTGTGCCCGGCTTCGGCCCATGCGTTCCGGAAGACGCGGATCTGGCGCGCCTGCTGGACGTGGAACGGCTCCCCCGATTCGTCCTCCTTGAGCGTGGAGCTCTGGAGGTTCATCCCGCGCTGCGCCGCCCACACCGCCGTGGCGTTGGAAGCGGATCCCCACCAGATGCGGTCGCGCAGTCCCGGGGCGTGCGGCTCGAGGCGGAGCAGACCCGGAGGGTTGGGGAACATCGGTCTTGGATTGGGCCGCGCGAATCCCTCGCCCTTCAGGAGATCGAGAAAGACCTCGGCGTGACGCCGGCCCATGTCGGCGTCGGTCCCGCCTTCGGGCGGCGCATACCCGAAGTGCCGCCAGCCCTCGATGACCTGCTCGGGCGAGCCGCGGCTGATGCCCAGCTGCAGCCGTCCGTTGCTGATCAGGTCCGCCGCCCCGGCGTTCTCCAGCATGTAGAACGGATTCTCGTACCGCATGTCGATGACGCCGGTGCCGATCTCGATGCGCGACGTTCGCGCGCCGACGGCGGCAAGGAGCGGGAACGGCGACGCGAGCTGCCGCGCGAAGTGGTGAACGCGGAAGTACGCGCCGTCGGCGCCAAGCTCCTCCGCCGCGACGGCCAGCTCGATGGACTGCTGGAGGACGTCGCGCGCGGATCGCGTTGCCGAGTACGGCCCTTCGTTCCAGTGGCCGAAGGAGAGGAATCCGATCTTCTTCATGAAAGCGACGTCACCGGCTCAGCACGATCGGGATCCGAACCCGCGTCCGATCCCATTGCACAGTGAGCGTCGCGGCGTTGGTGCCCGCGAAGGCAAGCCGCAGCCGCAGCGCTTCCTCCGGACTGTCCGCCGTCTCGACGCGCACCGTGCCGCTCCCGACGTCGCTGGCGCGAATGGCGTCGTTCACCGGGATGCCCCAGCGCTGGGCGGCGGAGTTCACGACGATTCGCCACTCCTTCTCGGACGCGATCGTGTATAGCGAGTACCAGCCGGGGTTCACGGCGACGCCGGCGATGGTCCCGCGCACCGGCATGTGGATGGTGGTGGCCTCGTTCGCCCCGAGCCGCCAGGGCTCACCGAAGGGGATCAGGCCGCCGGCGACCTGGCGCCCGTTCTTCCTTGGCGCGCCGTAGCAGACCTTGATCTCGGCGCCGCCGACCACGACGGAGGTCGAATCGAGCGCGCTGGGGCGTCTGGCCAGCGCGTCGCGCGATCCGCGGACCCAGCAGCCGTTGCCGGCGGTGGCCTGGGCGCCGAGCGGGGAGGAGAGGGCGACGAGCGTCGCCACGACGAGGAATTTGCCCGATGTCTTCATATATGATGGTTCCCGGGTGGGGGAGTGGTGAGGAGGGAAATCTAGGTTCTCCCCGGGGAGGGATCCGCGGCTCGGGCCGGTTCCGATTCGCTGCATCACCCGCCACGTTTCAGGTCCGGCGCGGCGACCGCGCCCCTGACACCCGGGATTTCAATGGCCAAGCTGCCTGCTACCGAATGGATCTGGCGAGACGGTGAATTCATCCGCTGGAACGACGCACAGGTCCACGTCCTCAGTCACTCGATGCAGTTCGGATCGTCCGCGTTCGAGGGCATCCGCTGCTACGACACGCCGCGCGGGCCGGCGGTGTTCCGCCTGGAGGACCACCTTCAGCGCCTGCTGAATTCGTGCCGCATCTATCGCATGGAAGTGCCGCACTCCGTCGACGACCTCGTCGCCGCGACGTGCGAGCTCGTCGATCGCAACGGCATGACCACCTGCTACATCCGTCCGATGGTGCTGCGCGGATTCGGCGCCGCGGGCATGGTGCCGTTCGACAGCCCGGTGGAGACGTACATCCCCTGCTGGCCGTGGGAGGCCTACCTCGGCCACGGCGTCATGGAGAACGGCGTCGACGCCTGCGTCTCGACCTGGCACCGCATCGCGCCGAACACGATTCCGGCTGGCGCCAAGGTCGCCGGCAACTACCTCGGCGGACAGCTCATCAAGATGGAGGCGCTGCTGAACGGCTATGGCGAGGGCATCGCCCTCGACACGAACGGACTGGTCAGCGAAGCCTCCGGGCAGAACGTCTTCGTCGTGAGCCGGGGCGCGATCCACACCACGCCGGTGAATGGAACGCTCCTGCCGGGCATCACGCGCGACGCGATCATCACGCTCGCGCGGGAGCAGGGCATTCCGGTGATCGAGCAGGCAATTCCGCGCGAGATGCTCTATGTCGCCGACGAGGTCTTCCTCACCGGCACGGCGACGGAGGTCGCGCCCGTGCGGAGCGTGGACAAGATTCCCGTGGGCTCGGGCAAGCGCGGGCCGATCACCCAGAAGATCCAGCAGCAGTTCCTGGATGTGGTGCATGGGCGCGTGGAAGACTCCCACGGCTGGCTGACCTACGTGCGCGCGGAGCGGGCGAGCTCGACACGGAAGCCTGGATAAAGAGGGCCGGACGCCAGTTTCGAGCCATAAGGCGGTCCACAGGCTACCTTCCGAAGTCAGCTCGAATGCTCCCGCTTTCCCGTAAAACAGGTCACCAGTGCATCAAACGCCAGCGCCGACGTCCAAGGAACGAAATGCCATGCAGCGCGAGGTCACGCGGCTGCTCGACGAGCTCGCCCCCGAGCGCTCGAGCTCGCGCCTCAAGCCACAGGCAGGGTCGGTCCAGCAGCACCGGTCACCGAACGGGTGCATCCTCCAGGCGGAGGCCGCTGCGCTGAGCGTCACCTGGTATCCCGAGGCGGACGATCAGGATCGCGTCGGCGAGATGCAGATCATCCTGTGGCGCGGCGTGGTGTCGCGCCGCAACGCCACGCGCAGCGGCGAGCCCGCCGAGCTGGTGCGGCAGGAAGTGCTGAACCCGATCGAGCGTCCGACCGACGAGTCGGTGTGGTGCTCGCGCGACGGCACCCAGTTCAGCACGCCCGACCTCGCCGCGCACTGCCTGGCGCTGCTCGCGAGCCAGATCGAAGCGACGGCTTCCTAGCAGCTCCGGCTCGCGGCGCTGGCTTCGGTCAGTAGCCGCGAACCTCGCCGTTGTGCCGCGGATCGGCGGCGCCGATCCACCGGTCGCCGCGCCGCACGATCACGTAGAGCCTCGCGTACCCCTCCGACTCCTCGGTCGGCTCGTATCCCATCGCGCGGATCTCGCCGAGCACGCTCGCCGGGAATCCGTTCTCGAGCTGCACGGCGCGGCTCGTCGCCGACGGGAAGATCCGCGGCAGCCGTAGCGCCTCGAGCGGGTCGAGCCCGTAGTCGAGCATGTAGACCATGTTCTGCAGGATCTCGGTGGGGATGCGGCCGCCACCCGGGGCGCCGATCACCATGGTCGCCCGTCCGTTCTCGATCACGATGGTCGGGGATATCGTGGAACGACGAACGCGGAACGGATGCCGTCCGCTCGCCAGCCGCGACATGGTGGTGGTGTCACGGGAGAGATCGTTCCCCGAGTCGTTCAGCATGAAGCCGCCCGCGGCGCGATCGCCGACGCCGAACGTCGAGCTGTTGGTCTGGGTCAGTGCGACGGCATTCCCGTCGGCGTCCACCACCGACAGATGCGTCGTCTCGCCGCCTTCGCTGCCGCGCTCCATCGCTCCGGGCGCGAACGAATAGCTGGCGCGTCCCGGCGCCGCCGTAATGCTCGACGTGTCGCGCCACGGATCGAACGGCGCGCAGCGCGCCGTCGGGCCTGAATCGAAGGTCGCGGGATTCGCCGGCGCGATCCGCTCTGGAGCCGAGCCGGTGCCTACGAGCGCGCGCCGCGTCGCGACATACGCCGGCGCGACCACGCCCGCGGCGGGAGCGTCCGCCCAGTTGGGGTCTTCACCATAGCGCGCGGTCGTCATGCCGACCCGCATCGCCGACGTCAGGATGTCGAACGCGCGGGCCGAGCGCGTGGGCAGGCCGATGGCGCGCAGGTCGTAGGGCTCGAGCAGCTCGAGGGTGTGGATCACCTGGAGTCCGGTCTGCGGCGGGGCGGCGGAGAGGATGACGCGCCCGTGATACTCGCCGCACATCGGCCGCTTCCATTGAGGGCGGAAGGCCGCGAGGTCGGCGAGCGTGGCGGGATGACCCCCGGCGTTCAGCTGTCGAACGAGCGCCTCGGCCTCCGGTCCCTCGTCGAAGCCGCGGCGTCCCTCGGCCGCGATCCGTCGCAGCGTCGCCGCCAGGTCGGGGTTCCGGAAGGTGTCGCCGACGCGCAGCCTCCTTCCACCGGGCCAGTAGACGCGACGTGACTCGGGGTAGGGAAAGAGCTTCGCCGAATCGGCCGCGATCATCTGGGCGAGGATCTGGTTGATCGGATAGCCCTCCTCCGCCAGCCTGATCGCCGGCGCCATCACCTCGGCGCGCGAGAGCTTGCCGAAACGCGCGTGCGCGTCGAGCAGGCCGGCCACCTCTCCGGGGATCGCGACGCGGCGAAGGTCGGTGCGCGCGGCGCTCGTAGGGACGTCGCGCCACGACTCGGGACGCTGCGCCGAGTAGAAGTCGACATACTCGGCACGCCGGGGGCTCTGCAACCAGATCAACATGCTCCCGCCGCCGCCGAGTCCGGACATCTGCGGCTCGCCGACGCTGACGGTGAAGGCCGTTGCGACGGCGGCATCCACGGCGTTCCCGCCGCGCCTCAGCATCTCGATCCCCGCCTCGCTCGCGCGCGGGTGGGCGGACGTGACCACGGCGTGCGGCGCGACGAGGCGTTTGCCAAGATCGGGCGCGAGTGTCACGTCCGCGGCGGGGCTGGCGCACGCAGCGAGAATGAGCGCCGCACCCAACGGATGCCTGAGTCGAATCGTCGTGATCATCGTGGTCTCACCAGGTCAGATCCCGAAGCTTACCGACACTGAGCCTGGTGTGCACCGGCGGTAGCCGAGGGGCCGCGTCCACTCGCGCGATGGGCCCGGTCGGACGTGCGCGATGGCACCGGCCGGACGTGCGCGATGGCCCCGGCCGGACGTGCGCGATGGCCCCGGCCGGACGTGCGCGATGGCCCCGGTCGGACGCGGGTGACTCGCGGCGACGCGCTGGGCGCTTACACGCGTCGAGCCTCGCGCGAGCAATGCCGAGTCGATTGCATCCGAGAGGCGCGCGTGTGGGGCGACGCGGGACGCGCGGCGCCACGCGCCCCCGCGTCCTCCCGGCGGTGCAGCGGGGCAGCGGGGCAGCGGGGCAGCGGCGCGGCGGCGCGGCGGCGCGGCGGTCGCGGGCGGCGGTGAGGCCGTGTGACGGTTGCGGCTCGACGGTGCCGGTGGAGGGCGGGTCGCGGGGGTCGGGCAGGAGGGCCTGGCGCGTAGCGAGAGACTCGCGCCTCTCCTTGCGAACCGCCGGCCCGGCAAGCGCGAGGCTCGACGCGTGTAAGCGCTCAGGCCCTCCTGACCGATTCCCCGCGCCCGCCCGACCGCGCGCGAACCCATGCCCCCGCGCCCGCGCGACCGACCCCCCCCCCGCGCCCGCGCGACCGCAGCTCCGCGCCCGCCCGCCGGCTCATCCGTCACGGTTCTTGCCTCGTCGTCGACTGTGGCAAACACGACTGGGATCCCGGCTTCCAGTGACAGGCGGCCAGGCGAAAGCCTGAGGCCGGCACTGCGCGACTTTCCGATCATCAGGCTCCTGGCGTATTACGCCGTGCTGGTGCTCGTGGCCGTCGCCCTGGCGCGGCTCGTTCCCGGCTTCCGCCAGGCTTTCTTCGCTCCGCTCGCCGAGGTCGTGGCCACGAAGAGCGACGCGGTGCTGCATCCCGAGGCGGCGGCGCCGGCGGCCCCGTGGCCGGGCATCTTCGGGCGCGGGCTCCTCGCGCTGACGGCAATGCTCGCCGCGCTGGCGGTCGCGCTACCCGTGGCCTGGACTCTCAAGCACACGAGGAAGCTGCGCTACGATCCGTCGCTCGTTCAGACCCTGATCGTCCTGCCGATCGTCGTCTGCGGAGTCGTGCTCGTGGTGCAGAACAGCCTCGCGCTCGCCTTCGCCCTCGCCGGTATCGTCGCCGGGGTGCGCTTCCGGCAGAAGCTCGACGAGCCCGAGCAGGCCGTCTACGTCCTTCTCGCGCTGGGCATCGGCCTCGCCACCGGGGTGCAGGCGCTGGATATCGCCCTCATCATGTCCCTGGTCTTCACCGTGGTGGTCCTGACGTTCTGGCGCTTCGACCTCGGCGACATCTTCTCGGGCGGCCGCGGCGCGCAGCTCGCGATCGGCGACCCACGGCTGCTGCGCGACCTGGCGATGGATCCGGCCACGGCGAGCGCCGAGCTGGACGCCGCGGTGAATGCCGGGTTGAAGCCCGAGGGGATCCTCGTCATCCGCGCCCCCAACCCCGACGAAGCGCGCCGCGCGATCGAGGTCGTCCTCGGCCGCATGGCGAAGCAGTGGCAGATGGGCGAGCCGGTTATCGATCCGTCGGGCGGACCGGCGCGCATCGAGATCCCGCTCCAGCTCCGGGAGAAGCAGGATCCCTCCGAGCTGATCGCCGAGATCGAGGCACGCCTGCTCGAGCACATCACGGCGGCGGAATACATCCCGATCGGTAACGCCGGTGACCTCGATTAACGGCGCGCGACAGGTGGAGGAGCCGCCCCGCGACCGGAAGGCCGACCGGAAGCTCCTCCTCAACCCCGAGCTCTCGCGACTGTCCTTCAACGAGCGCATCATGGCGTTCGCCGAGGACGCGAGCGTCCCGCTGCTCGAGCGCGTGCGCTTTCTCGGCATGATGGGGGACCGGATCGACGACTTCTTCATGAGTCGCGTCGCCCACTTCAAGGAAGCGCTCGCCGAGGGTGACACGGAGCTCACGCTCGACGGGCTCACGGCGGCCGAGCAGCTAGACGTGATCGCGCGCCGGGTGCGGAAGATCGAGGATCGGGCGGCCGGGCTGCTGGAGCGACTCCTCGGGGAGATCGGCCAGGAGGGAATCCACGTCGAGCGGTGGGCCTCGCTGTCGGAGGAGGACAGGGAGGTGATCCGCCGGGAGTTCGGCGAGCGCATCGCCACGCTGGTCAAGCCGCTGATCGCGGATCGCACCATGCCGCACATCCGGAACCTGCGGCCGGCGCTCGCCGTCACCGGATGCGACCGCGACGGCGACGTCGATCGCCTCATGCTCATCGAGCTGCCGGGCGACCTCCCGCGCTTCCTGCCGCTCGAAGTCGGCAGGCGCTTCGTGCCGATGGAGGACGCCATCGCCGCCGCGCTTCCGACCCTCTATCCGGGCCTGTCGAATCCGGAGGCCTGGCTGTTCCGCGTGACGAGAAGCGCCCAGATGGATTTCGACGACGACCGCGGCAACGTGCTGCGGACCGTCGAGCGCGAAGTGGCGCGCCGTCCGTACCAGGAAGTGGTGCGGCTGGAGTGCGAGCGCGCGATGCCCGCCGCTGTCCGCGGCCGGCTGCTCGATGCGTTCCAGGCAGAGGGCAGTGGTCAGGCGCGCCTCGAGGAGCAGGACGTATACGACATCGGCCGGCTGCTCGACCTCGCGGCCTTGTCACAGATCGCGGACCTCGACCGGCCCGAGCTCAAGTACGGACCGATCCAGGGTCGCGAGCGCGTGCGCGCCGAGCACGGGATGCTCGACCATGCGCGGCGCCGCGACCTGCTGCTCTACTTCCCGTACGATGACTTCGAGGCGTCGGTCGAGCGCTTCCTCCTCGAGGCGGCAAACGATCCGGACGTCGTGCGGGTGGCGATCACGCTCTATCGAACGAGCAGGGACTCCGCGATCATCGAAGCGCTCCGCGTGGCTCGCGCGAAAGGGAAGGAGGTCATCGCCGTCGTCGAGCTGAAGGCGAGCTTCGACGAGCAGGAGAACATCGCGTGGGCGCGCGAGCTCGGGAGCGGCGGGATTCGCGTGATCCTCTCGCCGGTCGAGATCAAGGTGCACGCGAAGATCGGGCTGATCGTCCGGCGGGAGGGCGGTGAGCTGCGTCGCGTCGCGTACGTCGGCACAGGCAACATGAACGCGTCCACGGCGCGGACGTACGTGGACTTCGGCCTCCTCACGGCCGACCCGGAGCTCACCCGCGAGGTGGCGAGCGTCTTCGACCTCATGACCGGGGACGCGAGCACGCCGGACTTCAGGCGCCTGCTCGTCGCGCCCTTCGAGATGCGCGAGCGCTTTCTCCAGATGATCCACCGCGAGACGGAGCACGCGCGCGCGGGACGTCCGGCGGGGATCCGGCTGCACATCAACGGGCTCGGCGACCGCCGCTGCATCGAGGCGCTGTATCAGGCCTCGCAGGCCGGCGTGCGGATCGAGCTGATGGTGCGCGACCTCTGCGCGCTGCGTCCCGGTCTGCCGGGCGTCTCGGACAACATCAGCGTGGTGAGCGTGGTCGGCCGGCTGCTGCACCACGCGCGCATCTTCCATTTCCGCAACGGCGGCGACGACGAGTATTTCATCGGGTCCGCCGACTGGCGCCCGCGCAACTTCAACGAGCGCGTCGAGGTCGTCGTGCAGATCCGCCAGCGCGACCATCAGGCGGAGCTGGACGCCTTCCTCACGGAAACGCTCGGCGCCCGTCGCGCGTGGAGACTGACCGCCGAGGGAGAGTACGTCAAGCGAGCCGCGAGCTGACTGGCCGGTCAGCTCGCAGCTCGCTTACGGCAAGCGGACGTAGATGAAGGAGATCCCGAACTGGATGCCGGTGCCGCGGCGGAAGATCCGCTGGAGGCCGACGTTGACGTCGAGGCCGCGGCTCCAGAGCTGCTGCACTCCCAGACCGTAGCCCAGCACGAAGCTCGCGGCGCTCGGCTGGTCGCTCCGGCGGAAGCATCCCACGTCCCACGCGATGCCGGGCGAGAGGAACGTCACGACCCGCACGCGCTGGAGCATGGAGATCGACACGGGAGCGCCGACGTCGACGGTGCACGCCGCGTCGAGGGCCCGGACGTCGGGCGCGTAGCCCACGCCGACTTCGGCGCCGAACGTCGTCGTCGCGTTGTGGTCGAGGGCGGCGGCGATCGTCGGGCCGCCGGACATCAGGCCGGCCCGGGCCCGCGCCCCGAAGAGGAAGTGGTTCGCGCAGTCCGTGTCCGTCGAGCCGCACTGCGGGACCTGATAGCCGGCGGTGACGCCGACCACCGAGCCGCCCTGCCACTGGAGGTCGAGCCCCGCCGCGATCGCGCGCACGTCCGGCGTGTCCTCGCGACGGTGGCGCCCCGCCTGGAGGCGGAATGCCCAGTAGTTGCGGTCGCGGCTGGCGGGCATCGGCATCGCGACGGGCGGCAGTCCGCCGATCGGTGTCGCAAGGAGGCGCCGCAGGTGCAGCTCACCCGGCTCGGTCGGCGTCTGCGCCGCCGCCATTCCCGATAGGGAGATGAACACCAGGAACGTCATCGCGAGCGAAGCGAGGGACGAGCTCCCACCTTCGCTTCGGTCAGGATGACGACGCGAGAGAAAGGCCTTCATCGCGGCTCCAGCCAGCGGGTGAATACCAGGCCGCCCTGGCCCGTGCGCTCGTACTCGTAGACGCTCAGCAGCACGCCCTTGTCGCGCAGGATGTCGAGCCGCATGAAGCCGGGGCGGTGCTGCGCGGTGAACCGGCTTTCCCGCAGCCGGACCGCGCACGACACCTTCGACGCCGATCCCGCGCCGCTCACGAGCAGGTTCCGCACGTTGGGCGTCCCCCGCAGCACCTGCAGGTTGTGATCGTGTCCGGCGACGTAGGCGATTGGCGGCTGGCCGGCGAAGGCGGCCTCGAGGGAGTCCCGGAAGGTGCGGTTCAGTCGCGACACGATGTCCTGGCTGCGGTTGCCGAGCCGGCGGAAGGGGCCGGTGACGCCGCAGTAGGCGCCGTGCTCACCGCCCGTCATCATCGGATGATGCCCACCGACGACGACCACGCGGCCGGGGATCTCGTTCCACTGGCGTATCTGCCCGCGTACTGCCGCGGTGACTTCGCCGATGCGAGTCGGGCAATGTGTCGCGCTGTCCTGGACGATGTACTCGTGCAGCCACCACTGCGTGTCGAGCGAGATGAAGCGCAGCCGCCCGAAGTCCATCGACACGGGACCCGGGCAGCCGTTGCCGGGAAGCATCCGGACGTCGCGTCCGGCGGCGAGCGACCGGATGGTCTCTTCCTCCAGCCGGATCGCGTAGAGCCCGAAAGCCTTGCTGTCGGCCCAGTCATGATTGCCGGGCAGGAACACGCCGCGCGCGCCCGGCGGCACGGCGAGCACCTGCGCCGCAAGTCGGCGTCGCGCATCGGCCCATTCGGCCGCGCCTTCGCGCGGCATGCCTTCCGGATACACGTTGTCACCGAGGAAGACGATGACGCTCCGCTCTGGCGCGACCGAAGCCAGCGCGGTCAGCGGCTCGAGGGGCGGGCCGATGTCGCGCGGATTCTGCTCGCCGGCATCGCCGATGAGAAAGACCGACGTCTCGATCTCGGCCGGTTCGGGCTGCGCGGGAGGCAGCACGGCTCGACAACCAGCCAGGCCGGCGAGGAGCAGCGCGAGCGAATGTCGTGAGATGCGAGGAGTCGTGCGCGCCACCTAGAAGGGGAGGCCGGTAGTGAAATAGAAGCGATGGTGCTCGCCGTGGGCCCAGGTCAGGGTCACGGCACGGCCCAGTGCGGCAAACCAGATGCCGCCGCCCGCGCTCGTGTGCCAGCCCCCGTCGCTTTGCCCGTCGAGCCACACCCGGCCTGCATCGGCGAGCGCGATGAGGCCGACGTCCGACCGTATCAGGAAGTTGAGCGCACCGATGGGCATGCGCACCTCGGCCGATGCGTTCGCCGCACGTTCGCCGGCGAAGCGGCGGGAGCGATATCCCCGGAGGCTCGACGAGCCGCCGACGGTGGCCGCGTAGGCCGCCGGAAAGTCGCCCGAGGCGAGCGCGCCGCCGGCGCGCAACGCGAGGTGCGTCTCCTTCCATCCGAGCGGGAGGTAGGTGGCCACCGAGCCGACGGCGGTGCCGAACGACGGCTGGTCTACGCCGACCGGATAAGCCCCGAGCTTTCCGCGAACGCGCCAGCCCGACGTCGGGACGGGATCGCGGTCGGTGCCATCGAGGTCGAGGCCGAGTCCGAGGCCGGCGATCATCGACTTGTCGGCGCCACGGATGCCCGGGCCCTCGAGCGGCGAGCCCATTTCGGCCTGTGGATCGGTCCAGGTGACGACCGGTCCGGCCTTGATGCGTCCGACGACCGCGCGCCGGCCGGAGGTCGTGTCCTTCGCCTCGCTCGGGCCCGTCGTGTTCTCGAAGTCGTGGAGGATGGCGCCCTTCGACTCGCGGCGGCGCCAGCCGACCTCCCAGGTCAGGGCGGGCTCGATCGACACGACGTTCTGCCGAACGAGAGACAGGTCGCCGCCGATGTCCGGCGTCTGGTTGCCGTAGCCGTAGAAGCGGAAGGCCTCGTATTGCGTCGCTCGCGCGGCGAGCGCGGCGCCGAGTGGCGAATTCTCGAATCGGTAGTCAGCGTCGGCGGTCAGGCCGAGGCGTCCGTTGCCCATGCCGACGAGCAGCGCGGCGCCGGCGCGCCAGCGATAGGGAAGCCGGCGGAATCCATACTGCGTCACGCGCGGGCCCGCGCCGACCACGAGTCCGGCGCCTTCGGCATACCGAACGACCGGCCCCCATCCGCGCCGCTGTCCCCAGTCCGGCCGCCATGCGCCGCCGATGGTGAAGCCGGTCACCTCTTCGGGCGGCGTCCACGAGCGCTGGTCGACGTGGGTGTCGCGCGAGCCGACGAAGCGATTATCGCCGTCGGAATCGTAGAGATAGGTTCCTCCGCCGCCCGCGGAGTCGGCGAGGACGTCGTCGTCCTTTCCGCCGATCACGCGGACGACGATCGCATCGTCGTTCGTCCCGCGCACGATGGCCGTGTCGCTGCCCGCGCCGAGGTACACGCGGATCTCCTTCGTCTCCGCCGGCACGAAGGTGCGGCGATAGAACGGCTCGGCCGGACTCTCGACCTCGCCGTTCATGGTGCGCGTCGCGCCACCGAATGGAGCCGGCGCATCGGCCGCCGCGGCGACGATCGTCGGCCGGGGCCCGACGCGCGGGACGGTGACGGTCACGCTGCCGTTCGGGTGCCGGACGATCTCGACGCGCTCGTCGTCGGCGGTGAGGTGAATGTCGGGCTCACCGGCGAGCTCCGCGTAGAAGCGCATGGCGGCGTCGGCGAGTCCGTTGCGCCTGGCGACGAGCGCGGAGCGCAGGCGGTCGACCGTCGGCGCCTGTTGCTCCTGCCACTCGCGCGGCAATCCTGCGAGCGCGTCGTCGATCACGCTGTCGGTGACGGCTGCCTGGACGCGGTGCGCGACGTCGGCGAAGTCCCGCGCCGTGAGCCGCTGGAGCAGCCGGCGGTCGAACGCGTACGACGCGTGCGTCAGCCCGCGCAGGTCGTAGTGGGCGTCGAACGTCGTGAACTTGGGATAGATCCGCCGGACGATCAGCGTGTTCAGGAGCCCGCTGCCGTTGGTGAAGGCGCGATCGCGGTCTCGGGCGATCGGCCGCCAGCGGTAATCGCCCTTCACGCCGAAGCGCGCCCAGTCGTAGTTGTCGGGCGTCCGGTCGGTGTCGTTGATCAGGAAGTCGATCAGGCGCGCGGCGAGGAACTCCCGCTCGTCCAGGCGGTGCGCATGGCCCTTCTCGAGATCCTCGAAGAAGTCCTTTGTGTCCTTGATGGCTGCCGAGCCGGCGAAGCCCGGCTTGTCGTCCGGCGCTTCCTTGCCCTTGAGCTCGACGGTGCCAAGCATTCCCGCGAACGTCTCGCGATACTTGCCGAGGGCCGGGTCGTCGGGCATGACGTAGAGATCGGCGCCGACGTGCAGGCCGCCGACGGCGGCGACGAAGGGCGGCACGATCAGCGGCGCGGCGGGGAAGAGATTGCCGGTCTGGTCCTGGATGAGGTCACCGAGGACGGTGCCGGCGAGCGCCCGAGGCAGGCGCAGGTACGGATACTTGTCGACGGACCGGAAGCGATACTCCTTCCAGCCGTTCTTCTCGGTCAGGTGCAGCGTGATGGTCTGGAATCCGCCGCCGCGCTTGTCGATCCGGAGGCCGCCGGCGAAGGTGTCGAGGTCGAACAGCGGCGCCGATACCGGGGTGATCCACAGGTCGCGCCAGCCGTTGCCGAGGATCGCGCGCCCGAGCGAGCCTGTTCCGTACGATGGGCCGGGGACGATCCTCACCACGCCGGGCGCGACCGTATCACCGGGCGGATGGTGAATCACCTGAGCCGCGCTGCCTGATGCTGCCGCTGCGATCAAAACGGACACAACTGCGAAATCCCGGAGAATCGTCATACGGTTCGGCTGAGACGAGCCGAACAAAGGCACGATATGCGCCAAAAGAGGTCGGGCTCCGACTCTAGTCGCTCGGAGGTATGGAAGGGGACACGCGGGGCAGACGGGTGCCGCGGTGTCGGGGGTGGGGGGAAACCAGTGTACCCCGACGCGGGCAGCGCGGGCGACCTCTGG
>CAMLHT010000028.1 GCA_946479895.1 uncultured Gemmatimonadota bacterium
GTGCCGGTGCCGCCGCCCATGCCGCAGGTGATGAAGACGAGGTCCGCGCCGGCGATCGCGCGCGCAACTTCGTCGCGATTCTCGTCGATGGCCTGGCGGCCGATCTCGGGACGGGCGCCGGCGCCAAGGCCGCGCGTGAGCTTCTTGCCGATCTGCACCTTCACGTCGGACTTCGACGAGATGAGTGCCTGGGCGTCGGTGTTGACCGAGATGAACTCGACGCCCTCGAGGTGCTCGTCGATCATCCGGTTGACGGCGTTTCCACCACCGCCACCAACACCAACCACCTTCATCCGCGCGTTCTGCGTCGCGGTCTCTTCGAACTCAAAGATCATCGAGATCGAGGCTCCGGTATTGGCTGGTTTGAGGTCAGGTGGGATTCGGCAGGCAACTGCGAACGCTCCCTCAGGCCTGGGAAGCAGATGTTCCGGCCGGAAGAAGTGCTCGCGCCAATATAAGGCGAAGTCTCAATCCTGCCATACCCGATTTGGACGAGCTAAGTGGCTGCCAGGACACAACCTGGAAAGTCCACATTTCGAACTGGCGGAACGATTTGTGATGTCCCGGCGGGACGGGCGTCGTGCGCCCGGAGGGTTTGTTCGCGGATTACGCAGATGAACGCGGAAACGACGAACCGGGCGCGGTCGAGACAACCCTCGGTCTCGACCGCGCCCGGCTAGCCATTTCTGCATTCATATGCGTAATCCGCGAATAACTCCTCCGTCCAAGCGCGGAATCACTGCCATCCCGGAACGGGATTAACTCCTGAACCTACTCGGAATGGTTACGCAATCTGATCGGAGCTCTTGCCAGAAATCCTGCAGATAGAATTTCACCTTCTCGATCACCCCATCGAGCCCCTTGCCGCCAATCTTCAGCCGCTTCGCCGACGACGTCGCCGTCCCGAGCGCCCCGTAGTCGGCGAGGCCCCCACCGTCGAGAACCGCGGCGCCTCGACCGCATCGGTGAGCCCTCCCAGGCGCTCGCGCGGAACCGCGATCCGGACCCCCGTCCCGAAGACGTCCGGCGCCCCGCATCGCCGCCGGCGAGAACAATACGACCAGTATCAACGTTGCGGGGGGGGGCGGAGCGGCCACCGCGGACGGTTCCTGGTCTGGCGGCAGATCGGCGCTGCTCCCGCGACCGCGGTCGGAGCTACGCTACTACTTGCAGTCTCATAGATCGGCCTTGTCGAACCAGCGGCCCGATGCGAAAGCCCGAGGGGCCGCGCCGTTCGAGGGCGCGGTCCCTCGGTTTCACAAGCTGCCGATTCTCCCTTACGGCAACATTGATAGCGCCGCCGTGCTACGGAGGAGCATCGAGGCCGCCACACGGTCCGCCCCCCACCGCAGTTCCCGCCGCGCTGCCACTGTCAATGCAACCGTCGCTTGCCGCTTGTGCGCCTCGATGAGCGTGCTCGCAGCGAGCGTCACGAGTTTCGCGTCGCGGACGTTCACCGACGCCACCAGTATGGTGCCGTCGCAGGACCACAGCTGGACAGCATTCCGCCTTCGATTGAAGACCACCATGCCCGGGACAGATCGGCCGACCTGAATGACCGCAGACAAGTCACCCCGCTGAATCGCGTTTGAAGCGGCCACGAAGAGTGCGGCTTCCGGCGCCGGCAACCCGCAGCCGCCGCTCGAATGACAGCCGCAGCCCCCGCCGGTGCACCGCAGGCAGAAGTCATGCGATCCTTGGAGGTCTCCGCCACCGCTCACCGAATGATGCTGGTCTGTGATGCCGCAGACTGTCGTGGCACAGGTGCCGCACCCTCCCCCGCCGATGCCGGAATTCGGGTCCTCATCCTGAGCGCGCAACGGCGTCGCGACCAGGGACGCCAATACCAGGACCTTCAACCAGGTCTTCACATGCATGGCTCCTCCTCCGGTGTAGGTGGACCAACTCACCGCTCAGCGCTTGATGCGGAGCGTGTGAAGCTCAAGGCGGGCCTCCCCATTGGCGTCGTGATCGAAGGTGACCAGACGACCTCCCGGGAGACTGTTGACGACGCGCTGCGGGATGCGGATTCGCGCGAGCACCCGTCCTGACGCGATATCAATCGCCTCTATCATCGTGTCGACCACTTCGGCGATGTCCGGTCCCTTCGTTTCTGCTTCGCGAGAGGGGATGCTCGGCCAGGCGCGTTGCCAGCTCTGATCTGGTACGTGCGTAAACGTCCACAGAATGCCGCCCTGCTCGGACACGCCCGCGCCCAGCGGGTTAGGTGGCGTCTTGGCGTCCCCCATCCAGACAGTTTTCTGAGGGCGAAACCAGGAAGGACCGCGCTCCAGAACGAGGTGTTGACGGCCGGCGTCGTCCCACAGCGCAATACGGTACGCGAGCCGCTCTGAGGTCCAAAACCGCCCACCGATTGATGGCGTGATATACCACGCGATCTCAGCGCCGCCGGATGTTGGCGAGGGAATCTCGCCGCTACCGCCGAAGGATCGCTGGACCTGAAGGCCATCCGGATCGATCTTCACGACGTGCACGGCGTACCCGATGTGATCCGGAGACCGGACCAGGCCGGTGGCGATGAACTGCCTGCCGTCGAGGGGCAGCACTCCCGCGGGCATTAGGTTCGCCGGCACCGTCCGCAGCGTGCGGAGTTCCGGCGAGACGATGGTCAAGCGCCGGTTCAGAAAATCGAAGACGCCAAGTGTGTCTCCATCGAGCGGCAGCAACATCCCCCCAGCACGGTACTCACCGGGCCCAGCGCCGCTCCGACCAATGAGGCGAAGGAACTGTCCCTTCGCATCGAATACGCGTGGCGGCAGGTCCTGCGAAAACACCCAAATGCGACCTTGGGCGTCCAATCGCGCGTCTATCGGCCACTCCGGCAGCGGCACATCGAGAGAGCCAGCCAGCGAGAGACTCGTTCTCTCAATCGAACAGGATCTGCAGGATACCTCGTCTGGGACGACGATCCTTTTCGGTGTGCCTTGGCTCGCCGCCGGCGCGGCCGCCGCGAGGAGCGCACAACATGTGGCGGTCAGCCAATGAGTCAAGGCAGTGGTACGCGTCGTCATTGTCGTGTTCCCTTAGGGGAATTCCGAGGTCACGTATTCCCGCGCAGAGACGCTGCAGGCATGCGACGCATTGCGCAAGAGCGAAACATGCAACCGGACAATCAGCATTATTTGGAAACCTTAATAATCTTTGCGGCCCCACTTTCACCGATCCGAGGTCGCGTTTCCCCCCCCGACAGGTCGCTACGTCAGGAAGGTCGGCGGTCGGTTCCGGTGCTCGCAGTGGGGCACCACTTCCCCACCGCCATGGCGCGCCATCGGCGGTCGCGACGGTGGCAGCGCTCGCACTCTGCGACCTGGGTCGCCCTTTCGCGCACCCGGAGATACTTACCGAACAAGATCGGCTACATGCCGATCTCGCACTCGGGAGCCTTGGTCTTCTTTCAGCACATCGCGACGGTATGAACACGCCGACACTGTGCTGGCCCCGAGCAAGGCTTCGCCGAATAAGGCGGGATCTCTGACGATGAGGTCATGACGGCCATCTGATCGACCCATTCGTCTACCATTGCCATATCGTCAACGTCAGGAGCGACAGCGACCGCATGCGCCACCACCAACCCTCAACCTTGCATCGGGAGCTCGTCACCCCTCTGGGGCTCGGAGCCCCAGCGCGCCACTCGGTCCTCGCCCAAGGAGGTGGACTCCGGCGTCCTAAGGCTCCCCGCTCATCCTTGGTATGCAATCTTGATCGACCGAGCGGGTGTGGATCTCAACCGCCTTCACAGTGCAGGGAATTCCGGGAAGCGGCCGAGCTTGTACCGCTCTCAGATGACCCGACGTGATCCCAGAGGTGAAGTGTACGTCCAGGCTTCGTGTCTCTTAGCAACGAAAGCAAAGTGCGCAATCCCACTTGCAACCAAAGCCCTCTAATGTGTCTTATGGCCCGTTCTACCAGAAATCCTGCAGGTAGAATTTCACCTTCTCGATGACGCCGTCGAGTCCCTTCCCGCCGATCTTGATCCGCTTGGCCGACGAAGCCGCGGTCCCCAGCGCCATTCGATGCGCCCCATACTCGGCCAGTCCGACCACCGTCGAGAACCGGGGCGCTTCCACCGCATCCGTCAGCCCCCCGAGCCGCTCGCGCGGCACCCCGACGCGCACGCCCGTCCCGAAGACGTCCGACGCCAGCTCGGCCGCGCCCTGCATCGCCGCCCCGCCGCCGGCGAGGACGATCCCCCCGCTCAGCTTCTTCATGTAGCCGGCCGTCGAGATCTCCGTCTGGACGAGATTGAAGATCTCGTCCATACGCTGATGGATGATGTGGGCGAGGAGCTCGCGGGGGATCTGGCGATCACCCTGCGCCACCGTGCTCGGGAGCTGGATGATGTCGGCCGGGTCGACCATCGGCTCGTACGCACAGCCGTAGTTCTCCTTCAGCCGCTCCGCGTCCGCCTGCGTGACGCCCAGGCCGTGCACGATGTCGTTGGTGACGTTGTTGCCGCCGTAGGACACCGTCGCCAGGTGGCGGATCTTGCCCTCGTGGAAGATCGCGACGTCCGTCGTCCCCGCCCCCATCTCCACCAGCGCCGTGCCCAGCTCCTTCTCGTCCTCGGTCAGCACCGCCAGCGCGCTGGCGAGCGGCTCGAGGATCAGCTCCCGGACCTTGTAGCCCGCCCGCTCCACGGATTTGCGGAGATTGATCGCCGGCGAGCTGCCGATCGTCACGAGATACATCTCGGTCTCGAGGCGCATGCCCGTCATGCCGATCGGGTCGCGGATGCCCATGTTCTTGTCGACCGTGTACTCCTGCGGGATCGCGTGAAGCAGCTCGCGGTCCTGAGGGATGGCCTGGGCCCGGGCGACTTCGTTCGCGCGATCCACGTCGCCCTTGTTGATCTCGTCGCCGGCCACGGCGACGATGCCCTTGCTGGTCATCGCCTGCACGTGCTCGCCGGCGATGCCCACGTACAGCTCCTGCATCTCGGCGCCGGACATCCGCTCGGCATCCTGCATCGCCTTGCGGATCGAGCGGGTGGTTTCCTCGATGTCGGAGACGACGCCGCGGCGCATGCCGGTGGTCCTGGCCTGGCCGACGCCGAGCACCTTCAGGGTCGGATGCTTCGGCAGGTCGCCTTCGACCTCGGCGATGATGGCCGTGGTCTTGGCGGAACCGATGTCCAGGGCGGCGACGAGACGTTCGGGATTCATTGGAGGCGGGCGATGATTTGGCCGGAGTATCGCAGGTCGAGCTCCACCGCGCGAGCGGCGCGCCGGCGGAGGTCCTCCTCGACCGACTGCACCTGGTGCAGGTCGCCGAGGGTCACCGTCGGCAGGGCGCGGAGGGGGGCGTCGTCGAGCTGAAAGAGCAGCTCATTAGCATTCACTCGCCTGAGTTCACTCACGCGGCGGTAGAGCGCGGGCAGCGTGTCGCGGAGGCCGGCGAGCAGCCGCAGCAGGGCCGTGTCGCGCCGGGCGAGCACCGGCGCGTCCACCGCGACCCGCGACGGGTCGATCGGCAGCGCGACGCCGCGCTGGTCGTAGACGCGAAACCCCTGCGGGCCGGGCACGAGGGCGATGGGCTGGTGTTCGGTGATGGTGATGACGAGGGTGCCGGGAAGCTTCCGACGGACGGCGGCCGTCGCGACGCCGGTGTGGCCGCGGACGCGGTCGGCGATCGGACCGGTCGGGTCCCAGACCGACCGCATCGTGTCGACGTTCGCGCGGGCAACGATGTCGCTCGTGGCAATGTAGCGGGTTCCCGCGATCTCCAGACGGCGCACGCGGAAGAAGTCCATCCGCCGCAGCAGCAGCGGCGCCCAGAGCGGAAGCGACAGCACGAGCAGCGCGGCGATGCCGACGAGCGCGAGCCTGAGCCGGGGGACTCGCCGGCCTTCCGGTTCGGCGCGCGTCGGCTCACTCACCGGATGTGCTTCCTTGCGGAGTCTGCCCTGAGGAGCGAAGCGACGAAGGGGTCACGTGGCGCCCAGTCGCTGGAGCAGCTCCGGCCCGGTCTTCGTGATGTCGCCGGCGCCGATGGTGATCACCACGTCACCCGCCTTCGCCTGCCCCGCGAGCGCCTCGGCCAGTCCCGTGCGCTCACCGCGCCAGGCGAGCTTGCCGCCGGCCTTCGCCAGCGCCTGCTCGATCAAGCCCGCGTCGACGCCGGGAATGGGCTGCTCGCGCGCGGGATAGATCTCCGTCAGGTACACGGCATCCGCGGCCGCGAGCGCGCTTCCGAACTCGCTCGAGAAATCCCGCGTGCGCGTGTACAGGTGCGGCTGGAAGGCGGCCACGATGCGGCGCTGCGGAAAGGTCCCCCGTGCCGCGGCGAGGGTCGCCGCGATCTCCGTGGGGTGATGCGCGTAGTCGTCGATCACGGAGATCCCGCGCGCCTCTCCGAGGCGCTGGAACCGTCGCTCGACGCCGCCGAACTCGCCGAGCCCCGCCGCCAGCCCCGCGAACGGGGCGCCGAGCGCGATCCCCGAGGCGAGGGCCGCCAGGGAGTTCAGGATGTTGTGCCGGCCGGGCACCTGGAGCGACACCGACCCCAGGGCTTCGCCGTCGTGGACCACGTCGAAGGTCGTCCCGCGCCCGGCGTTTCGGATGCCGGACGCCACGAGCCGGGCATCCGGCGAGTCGATGCCATACCGGATGACCTCCGTGGAGCTCGGCGTCGGCAGCGTGGATGCGCCGCGGTCCTCGCCGCACAGCACGATCGTCCGCGCGCCGCGGGCGAACTGCGCGAACGCGCCGCGAATGTCCGCGAGGTCCGCGTAGATGTCGAGATGATCGGCCTCGATGTTCGTGACCACGGCGACCGTGGGGGTCAGCGCCAGGAACGAACGATCGTATTCGTCGGCCTCGACGACGTAGAGGGCATCCCCGCCCTGGCGGAGGTTTCCTTCCCAGGCGGCGACGCGACCGCCGACGAGCGCCGTCGGGTCGCGGCCGGCGGAGGCGAGCGCGCTGGTCGTCATGACCGTCGTCGTCGTCTTCCCGTGCGTGCCGGCGATGCCCACCAGCTCCCGGCCCACCGTGACCTCTCCCAGCGCCTCCGCGCGCCGGATGACGGGAATGCCGAGCGTCCGGGCGCGCTCGAGCTCCGGATGATTCTTCGGCATCGCCGACGTGACGACGAGGGCGCGCGCGCCATCGACGTGGGCGGGATCGTGCGTCGTGACGCGCACGCCGAGGCGCTCGAGATCGGCCGCGCCCCCGGGGTTGGCGTCACATCCGGTGACCTTCACTCCGCGCCGGAGAAAGAGCTCGGCGAGGGCGCTCATTCCCGCGCCGGCTATGCCGACGAAGTGAACGGGCCGGGGATCAGTCTGGTCGAGGAGAGCCATCGTCGGCATCAATATAGAGACCGCGTTTCAACTTCGGTCATTGCCGCAGTATGTGACGCATGCTCGGAATGGGTGAGCATGCTCGAAATACAGGACTGGGTTCATCACTCGGGCTATTCCGAGCATGGTCACCGATTCCGAGCATGCGTCAGATACTGCGGCAATGACCGCCGTTGGAACCCGAAATCAGCCCGGGAGCAGCCGGTGAATCCGCTCCGCGATCTCACGCGCGGCGTTCGGCCTCGCGCGCAGCGACGCCTTCGCCGCCAGCTCCTTCATCCGGGTAGGTGAGGCGAGCACGCCGGTCACCGTCTTCGCCAGCTCGTCGACCGTCAGCCTTGATTGCGGGAGGTGAATGGCTGCTCCCGCGGCCTCGAGCGCCCTGGCATTGAGCGTCTGGTGGTCGGCCGCCGCCGTCGGCAGCGGGACCAGGATGCCGGGAATGCCCCACGCGAACAGCTCGGCCGTCGTCATCGCGCCGGCGCGCGCCAGCGCCAGGTCGGTCGCGGCGTAGGCGTCCGCGATCGGCGAGAGATAGTCCTTCACGCGCACGCGCGGAGAGTCGAGATCCCTGAATTGGTCATAGGTGCCCCGCCCAGTCGCCCAGATGACGTAGAGGTCGTCCGGGATCCCGCGGCGGACCCAGTCGGCCATTGCCCGGTTGATCACCAGCGATCCCTGGCTGCCTCCATAGATGAGCAGCACGTGTCCGCCCGTGCGTGGAAAGCCCCAGCGCTCGCGCGCGGCCGCCTTGTCGGGCAGCGGCGCGGGGGGCGGCGCGATGGGGGCGCCGGCGTCGATCATCTTCTGCCGGTCCTTCATGTCCGCGTCGAAGACCGCCGCGGCCTCGGGAAAGGCCAGATAGATCTCCCGCGACCAGCGCGAGAACATTCGCGCCGTGATGCCGGGATGGCTGTCGCCGGCCTGCTGCACCATCGGCATCCGGTGGATGACCGCGTAGGCGAGCATCAGCCCCGCGGCGTAGCCGCCGGTGCCGACGACGAGCGCCGGCCGCTGGTCGTGGACCATGTGGCCGATCTTCCGCCAGCTCGTGATCGCCCCCCGAAGTGTCTTCCAGTTGTTCCAGACCGCCGGCCGATACAGCGGATGCAGGTCGAGGAGCAGGTGGGGAAACTCGGACTTTGGCAGCACGTCGCGCTCGATGCCGCGCAGTGCCCCCACGAAGAACGGCTCGACCCGGGGGTCGAGCCGGACGAGCTCGCGGGCAATGGAGAGGCCGGGATAGAGATGGCCGCCCGTGCCGCCCCCGGCGAAGACAACTCTCATGCTCCCACCGACATCGGGTCGGTCGCCGACCCGTTGATCACTTTCTCACGCGTACTGCCGATGTTCACGAGGATCCCGGTGAAGAGCAGAGTCAGGACCAGGTTCGAGCGGCCGTACGAGATGAACGGCAGCGTCAGACCCGTCGTCGGAAGCAGTCCGATCACGACGCCGATGTGCAGGTACGCCGTCAGCACCGTCGTGAACGTCAGCCCGATGGCCACCAGTTGCAAGAACTGTGATCGCGCCTGGCGGGCGATCCGGAAGCCCTGGAGTCCGTAGACCGCGAACAGGAAGGTCACGCCCATCAGCCCCACGAAGCCCCACTCCTCACCGATGTTGCTGGCGATGAAGTCGCTGTACGGGAACGGCAGGAAGCCGAGCTGCTGCATACCCTGCCCGAAGCCGCGGCCCGTCCATCCGCCCGACCCCACCGCGATCAGCGACTGGTTGAGCTGATAGGAGATGGTCTGGGCGGCCGACCCGGGATCGAAGAACGAGGAGATGCGTGCTTCGGCGTAGGCGAAGCCGCCCACCTTTCGCCACGCCACCGGAATGGCGAGCGCGGCGAGGAAGATGAAGTGCGCCAGGCGCGCGCCGCCGACGTACAGCAGCATGCCCATCAGCAGCGTGAAGAGCATCGCCACCGAGAGGTCCGGCTCGAGCGCCGCCAGGACGTCGAGCACGCCGATCACCACGAGGAACGGGACGAGGCCCTTGCTGAGCCGGCGCAGCGCGTCCCCCTTCTTCACGATGAGCATCGACACCCATACGATCACCGCGAGCTTGGCGAACTCCGACGGCTGGAACGAATTCCCGACGAGGAACCGCCGCGAGCCGTTCGTCTTCGTGCCGAACACCAGCACCGCGGTCATCGTCGATATCGCGAAGATCATCAGCGGCCAGGCGTACTTCTCGAGCCGGGCGGCATCCACCTTCGCCGCGATCACGAACGCCACGGCGCCAAGGAGCACGCCGGAGAGCTGCTTCAGCAGGTAGCAGGTGCCCGTGGCCGAGCAGGTGCCGGCCTTCCCGATCGCGTCGAAGGCGCTCGCGGAATACAGGACGGCGAGCCCGAACGCGAGGAGGATCGCCGTGACCAGCACGATCCGGCGCGCGGGATCCCCCATGCGCCAGCGAAACCGCACCTCCGCCCCGCCGGACGCGGCGCGGTCGGCCGGGCGCGGAACCGGTGGCGCCATCGACGCGCCCGCCGGCTTCACCTTCGTCTTCACGTACCCCGGACCATCTCTTTGAAGATGCGTCCGCGCTGTTCGTAGTTGTCGAACATGTCGTAGCTCGAGCAGGCCGGAGAGAGGAGCACGACGTCCCCTGGCTTCGCCACGGCGCGCGCCGCGGCGATGACGTCCTCGAATGACGATCCGACCCGCCGAACGGGAACGACGCCGCGGAGATCGGCCTCGACCAGCTCCGCCGACTCACCGTAGGCGATGACCGCCCGTCCGGTCCGCTCGAGCTCCCCGGCCAGCTCGGTGTAGGGCTCGCCCTTGTGGCGTCCGCCGAGCAGGAGCACGGTCGGCTTCTGCATCCCGCGCATCGCGACCAGCGTCGAGGCCACGTTCGTTGACTTACTGTCGTTGATCCAGGTGAGGCCGTCCTTCGTGGGCACGGGCTCGATCCGGTGCTCGAGCGCGTTGAACTCGCGCATGCCCCTGGCGATCCGGCCCACGGCTTCGGGCGTCTGGTGCCGGTCGTCGGCGAGCATCACCGCGAGCGCCGCGGCGAGGGCGTTCGCGACGTTGTGGTCGCCGAGGAGCGGCAGCTCGTCGCGATCCAGCACGGGCTGCCCGAGGACCATCAGGCGGTTCGAGTCACGATCGAGCCAGGCGTCCGCCTTCCCGCGCACGGAAAAGAGGTAGCGCCGGCCGGCGATGCCGTCCGTCAGCCTCAGCGCGTCCGGATCGTCGGCGTTCGTGATCCACTTCGACGCGGGCGTGGCGTTCCGGAAGAGGAGCTTCTTGTCGCCGTAGTACTCGTCGATGGAGGCGTAACGGTCGAGATGGTTCGCCGACAGGTTGGTGAGCATCCCCACGGCGGGCGCGATGGACGGCGAATCGTGCAGCTGGAACGACGAGACCTCCAGCGCGATCCAGTCGGGCCGCGTGGCGCCCAGCGCGATCTCCGAGAGCGGCGTGCCGATGTTGCCGGCGGCCACCGTGGTCCGGCCCACTGCCTCCAGCAGGCGCGCCGTCAGCGAGGTCGTCGTCGTCTTTCCGTTGGTGCCGGTGATCGCGACGTAGTGCTGACCCTGCAGGAACCATAGGGCCACCTCGATCTCGCTGACGATGGGGACACCGGCCGCGTTCGCCGCCGCCAGGGGCGGCGCATCGGGAGGCACGCCCGGGCTGGCGATGACGGCGGCCGCCTTCCGGATGCGCGCGAGATCGTGCCGGCCGAGCTCAACGTCCACGCGCTGCGCCGCGAGCTCGGCGGCGACGCGCGTGAGGGCATCGCCGGATCCGGCGTCGGATGCGTAGACCTTCGCCCCGTTCGCCGCCAGCAGCCGCGCCACCGACCGGCCGCTTCGCGCGAGGCCGATCACGGCGATCTCGCCGCTGCCCGCGGCGAGCAGCCGGTCCTTCAGGTTGGTCGAAACGGCCACGCGTCCCTACCGGATCTTGAGCGTGGCGATCGCGGCCAGCGCCGAGAGAATGCCGAGGATCCAGAAGCGCACCACGACCTGGGGCTCGCTCCAGCCCTTCATCTCGAAGTGGTGATGCAGCGGGGCGCGCAGGAAGACGCGATGCGCCTTCGCGTACTCGAGCCCGTGCACCCGCTTCCGGTACTTGAACACGAAGCGCTGGAGGAGCACCGACACCGTCTCCGCGGCGAAGATGAGGCCGACGAAGGCGAGCACGAACTCCGACTTGAGCAGGATGGCGACCACGCCCAGGGCGCCGCCCAGGGCCAGCGAGCCGGTGTCCCCCATGAACACCTGAGCGGGGTGGGCGTTGTACCAGAGGAAGCCGATGAGCGCCCCGACGAGCGCGAAGCAGAAGATCGCCAGCTCCCCGGAGCCGGGCAGGTAGAAGACGCCGATGTAGCGGCTCCAGTCGTACCGCCCGATGGCGTAGGCGAAGACGCCGAAGGTGCTGAACGCGATCGCCGAGAGCCCGGCGCAGAGGCCGTCCAGCCCGTCGGTGATGTTCACCGCGTTCGTGGTCCCGACGAGGATGAACGTCGTGAACAGGATGTAGGTCGCCGCGAACCCGCCGATGGACAGGAAGACGACGTACGAACCCTTGAAGAAGGGCAGCGAAGTCGACGCCGGCGGCAGCGACGAGACCAGCGGATGCTGGAGGATGTACCAGCCGATCGCGAATCCGGCGGTGACCTGGCCGATCAGCTTGTAGCGCTCGACGAGCCCGGAGTTCTTCACGCCGTCGCGCTTCTGGCGGATCTTGAGCGTGTCGTCGAGGACGCCGATCGCGCCCATCCAGACCGTGGCGAAGAGCGCGATCCAGAGGTAGGGCTGCGCCTGGCTGAACCGGCCCCAGAGCGCGATCGAGATGATCGAGGAGGCGAGGATGATCAGGCCGCCCATCGTCGGGGTGGTCCCCTTGCCCGCGTGCGAGTCCGGCGTCCCCTCGCGCACCACCTGGTGCATGTTCTGGCGGCGCAGCGCGCGGAGGATGATCGGCCCGAGGACGAACGAGAGGACGAGCGCCGTCGCCGCCGCCCCCATCATCCGGAACGAGATGTACGAGAAGATCCGGAGGAAGGAGTATTCCTCGGTCAGGCGTGAGGCTATGTAGAAGAGCACGTGTTGTTTATTGAATCCTCAGCGACTGTTCGCCCATTCAGTGATTGCCGGCACCAGCTGCTCCAGCCGCACGCCCCGGCTGCCCTTGAGGAGGATAACGGCGTCGGGAGACACCCGCGACGCAAGATCCCTCCAGACGGACGCCGGATCGGCGCCCGTCACCACGCGCGGGTCGCCGGCGCCGACGGCCGCCAGGGCCGTCCCCATCTCGCCCACGCCCCCGATCAGCTCGACCGGGCTCGCCAGCGCCGTCCGCGCGACGTCCTCGTGCAGCTCCCGACCCCGCGCGCCGAGCTCCAGCATGGTGCCGATGATGGCCACCCGCTGCCGCCCCGCACCGGCGTGAGCCAGCAGCTCGATCGCGGCGCGCGCCGACGGCGGATTGGCATTGTACGCGTCGTTGATGAGCGTCGCCTTCCCGATCTCCTCCCAGTTCACGCGCATCGGCGGCGGCGCCATGGCCCCGATCCCGCGTGCCGCGTCTTCCAGCGAGACGCCCATCTCCCGGGCGATGGCCAGGGCGAGCATCGCGTTGCGGAGGTTGTGGGCGCCGCGCAGCGGCACCGCGACGTCGAGGCCCTCCACCGTCATCCGCCCGGTGCCATTCGGCTCGACCGCCCAGGCCGACGCGCGCAGGTCGCCGGCGTCGAGCCCTGCCTCGACGACCCTGCCCGCCCGCCCGCGCGCCCCCGCGGCGATCTCCGGCTGCGACGCCGGCGTCACCACGACCGGCACCCCGTCGGTCACGCACAGCTCCTCGCGCAGCACGCCGGCGACGTCGCCGAGCCCCTCGAGATGCTCCTCGCCGACGGAGGTGATCACCGCGACCGTCGGCTCGATGATCAGGCGCAGCGCGGCCACTTCACCCGGCTGATTCGTCCCCATCTCCACCACCGCCACTTCGGCGTCGTCGGGAACGGCGAGCAGCGTCAGCGGCACGCCGACGAGGTTGTTGAGGTTCCCCGTGGTGTGGTGAACGTTCAACCGCGAGCCCAGCGCGGCGCGAATGAGCTCCTTCGTGCTGGTCTTGCCGTTGCTGCCCGCTACGGCCACCACGGGCCCGTTCCAGGCGCGCCGCCGATAGCGACCGAGCGCGCCAAGGGCGGCCAGCGTGTCGGGCACCTCGATCACGGGGACGCCGAGACCGGCGAACGGGCGAGACACGACGACGGCGGCCGCTCCCTTCGCGACGGCGTCCTTCACGAAGTCGTGCGCGTCGAAGCGCTCGCCCCGGAGCGCCACGAACAGGTCGCCGGGCTGCACCGACCGCGTGTCGGCCCACACCCGTGCAAGCGGGCGGTCGTCCGTCGGCAGGTTGACGCGCGCGATGTCCTCCAGCGCATCGGCCACCCGCGCCAGCGTCCAGAAGCCGGCGGCACCCGAGGGATGGGGTGTGCTCATGACATGACTCCAAGCTCGGCCTTCAGCTCGCGAACGACGACCCGCTCGTCGAACGGCTGCTTCGTCGTTCCACGGATCTGATAGTCCTCGTGGCCCTTGCCGGCGAGCAGGATGACGTCGCCTTCCGTCCACATCCCGAGCGCGCGGGCGATGGCCGCGCGCCGGTCCTCGATGCGCTCGTGCGGCGTGTTCCCCATGCCGCTCTCGATGTCGTCGAGGATCTTCTCGGGATCCTCGGTGCGTGGATTGTCGCTCGTCACGACCACGACGTCGGCCTTCCGCGCGGCGATCCCGCCCATCTCCGGGCGCTTGCCCTTGTCGCGATCACCGCCGCAGCCGAACACGCAGATCAACCTGCCCTTCGTGAACGGGCGCACGGCGTCGAGCGCGCGGTCCAGCGCGTCGGGTGTATGGGCGTAGTCGCGCAGGACGGCGGGCGCCTCGGAGATCAGCTCGAGCCGTCCAGGCACCTGCGGCGCCCCCGACAGCCGCTCCGCGATCCGCGCGCCGCTCAACCCGAGCGCCCACGCGGCCGCGGCGGCGCCGAGCGCGTTGGGAACGTTGAAGTCGCCGATGAGCGGCAGGTGCACCTCGTGCGTCTCGCCCCCGAGCACCAGGTTCCAGCGGCTGCCCCGAGGCGTGAAGCGGATGTCCGTCGCGTGCACTTCCGCCGTCTTCACGCGCTCGCTGAAGGTCACCCGGCGACGCTCTCCGGGCAGCCCGCTCCACGCCTGGTCGTCGAGGTTCACCACCGCCGCGCCGTGCGGGCGCAGGTAGTCCAGCAGCCGCGCCTTCGCCGCGAAGTAGTCCTGCATGCTGCCGTGGTAGTCGAGATGGTCGCGCGTGAGGTTCGTGAACACGGCGACGTCGAACTCCAGTCCGTCCACGCGGTGCTGATGCAGGGCGTGCGACGACACCTCCATCGCGACGCGCGCGACGCCTGCTTCGCGAAGCTGCTGAAAGAGCTTCTGGAGCTCGATAGGGCCCGGCGTCGTGAGCCCCCCGCCGCCGGGGACCGGCTCGCCCTCGCTGCCGAGCAGCACGCCCAGCGTGCCGATCGACGCCGCCCGGGCCTTCGGCTCGTCGAGGATGTGGCGGAGAATCCCGACCGTCGTGGTCTTCCCGTTCGTTCCGGTGACGCCGACGATCTGCATGTCGCGGGCGGGCCAGCCGAATGCCGACGCCCCGGCGACGGCCGCGGCGCGCCGCGACGACTTGACCACCAGTGCCGGCAGCTTCGTCGCGTGGGGATCCTCGACGATGGCGGCGGCTGCTCCGGCGCTTGCCGCCGCCGCCAGGAATGCGTGTCCGTCACGGTCGGCGCCACGCACGGCGACGAACAGGGAGCCGGGGACGACCTGGCGGCTGTCGTCCGTCACGAGCGTCACGGTCTCGGGCAATTGTCCACGACGATCCACCAGCAGCCCCTGATCCTTCAAGGCGCGGGCGATCGCATCGAGCGAAATGGTCATTATCTGGAAACCAGGGTCATCCCGAGCGAAGCGAGGGACCCGCTTTTTCGGAAGCAGATCCCTCGCGACGCTCGGGATGACAGGATTACTGGACGATTCGAATCAGCGAACCCTGCCGCACGACGGATCCTGCGGCAGGAAACGTAGCGGCTGAAATGCGGCCGTTCGTCCTGCCGGAATATCCCACACGAAAGCCCGCACTGTGCAACGTCCGCACCGCGTCGCGCAGTGACATCCCTCGCACATCCGGCACCACGCGCGGCGCGGCGGCCGCGGGCCTGGCGACGGGACCGGCCGGCAGCGGCACCACGACAGGCTCCGCGACGGACGCCGTGTCTACGGGAGGCGCCAGGGTCTCCCCCGCCTGCTCCGCCGCCGACGCCACCTCGAGCCGCGCTGGCCCTCGCGTCGCCGGCTCGGGCGCCTTCGCCGCCGCCAGCCGCCGGCGATCCAGGGCCGCGCGCGGCGAGGCGACGGCGGCCTCGATCACCGCTCGGGTCACCGGAGCCGCCGTCTTGCCGCCGTAGTACGACCCGTCGGGGTTCGAGATGCGCACCGCGATGACGTACTGCGGGTCGTCCGCCGGAAAGAACCCGACGAAGTTGGGATTGTAGAGTCCCGAGACGTAGCGGCCGTCCACCATGCCCCGCGGCGTCCCGGTCTTTCCCGCCAGGATGTAGGTGTCGATGTCCGCCTCGGTCGCGGTGCCGCTCTTCACGACCTCCTTGAGCATCTCGCGCATTCCGGTCGCGACGTCCTCCGAGATCACCCGGCGGATGACCCGCGGCTCGTGGCGATAGCGCACCGCGCCATCCGGCGACCGCACCTCCTTCACCAGCGTCGGCTCGAGCAGCCGGCCGCCGTTGGCGAACACGGCATAGCCCACCGCGAGCTGGAGCGGCGTCACCGCCACCTCATATCCCATGGCCATCGACGCCGGCGACTGTTTTCCCCACACCGCCGGGATGCGCAGCGTCCCCGACGCCTCGGACGGGAACTCGATGCCCGTCGGTGTCCCGAATCCGAAGTCGCGCATCGTCTCGAACTGCTGCTGTGGCGTCAGCCGCTCCGCGAACTTCACGATGCCGATGTTGCTGGACATGCGGATGACCTCCGACAGCGGCACGCGGCCGAGGCGGTGGTCGTCGTGAATCGTCCGGCCGTTGATCTCGAAAACGCCGTCGCCGGTGTCCACCGAGTCCGTGGACTGCACCAGCCCGCGCTCGATCAGCCCCGCGGCGATGAAGGGCTTCATGGTCGAGCCGGGCTCGAAGGGCTCGGTGATGGCGGCGGTGGTGACCGCGGTGTCGCCGCGCCGGCTCGCCATCGCCCGGATCTCGCCGGTGAACGGATCGAGAATCACGATGTCGCCGCTCGTCGCGCCCATCTGGCTCACGGCATCGGCGAGCGCGTTCTCGGCGATCTCCTGGAGCTCCTGGTTGATCGTGAGCATCACCGAGTTGCCCTCGACCGGTGCAATGCCGGGCATCGTCGGCGACTCGAACGCGCGGCGGCTGGCTCCCTGCACCAGCGTCGCGACGCCGGGCTTGCCCCGCAGCAGATGATCGAGCGCCAGCTCGATGCCGTCCGTCGGCCGCCCATCGACGCCAACCCGTCCGATGATCTGGCGCGCCGCCCGCGACGCCGAGTAAGCACGCTCGACGAACGGCGTCACGTGGACGCCCTTCAGGCCGAGCGCGCCCGCGACGTCCACCCGGAGATATGTCCCCGGGATCGTGACGTTGAGCAGGCGCGTGTCGCGGGTGCGGAGCACCACGGACTGTGGCACCTTCGCCCGGAGCAGGATCGACTCGAGCTTCGCCCGCTCGCGCACCTCGCGGGGCGTGATGTCGAGCTTCACCTTGTCGTTGTTCTGCGCCATCAGGCGCCCGCTCTCGTCGAGGATGCGGCCGCGGGGCGCCGGGATGTCCCGCTCGCGCGTCTGCTGCCGCTCGGCGCGCCGGGCCCAGGCGCCACCGTTCACGATCTGGACGCGGAAGGCCTGGACGACGATGGCGAGGAAGAACAGGCCCAGCGAGAGGTGCACCAGGCCGAGGCGACTTGGCTTCTTCACGGAGACAGCGAGTCCCGGCCCGGCGCCAGCGGGCGGCGGGGAATGTCGATGACCTGATTGAGCTCGGGAAGCTTCATGCCGAGGCGAGACTGGGCGATTTCCATGATGTGCTTGCGATCCGAGGCGATCCGGATCGCGTCCTGCAGCTTCAGCTGCTCGGAGACGAGCCCCTCCCGCTGCTGCTGCAGGCCGCGGATGTCGCTCGCCTGCCGGAGTCCGTAGACCCGACGCATGTTGACGCCTACGGCCAGCAGGACGAAACCGAGCAGGGCGAGCACGATCTTCGGCCCCCTCCGTCCTCCCCCCTCCGCCCTCCGCCCTACCTTTTTTGCCATACCCGGAGGCGGGCGCTGCGGGCGCGCGGGTTCCGCGAGGTTTCGTCGTCGGTCGCCACGATGGACTTCCGGGTCAGCGTCTCGCCGAGCGCCCGGCCGCGACAGGTGCACACGGGCTGCTTCGGCGGACAGATGCAGTCCGTGCTCCAGTCGCGGAATGCGTGCTTCACGATGCGGTCTTCTCCGGAGTGGTAGGCGATGACGATCAGGCGACCGCCGGGGGCGAGACGGTCCCGCAGCGCGGGGAGCGCGTCGGCGAGGCCGGTCAGCTCGCCGTTCACGGCGATGCGGACCGCCTGAAATATGCGCGCGAAATCGGCGGGACCGGACCGCGGGCCGAGCACGGCGCGGATGGCTCCCACCAGGTCGTCGCTCGTGACGAACGGGCGCGTGTCGCGCCGGCGGACGATCTCCTTCGCCATCCGGTGCGCCTTCGGCTCGTCCGCGTACTCCTTCAGGGCGGCCGCGATTTCCCGCTCGTCGGCATCGTTCAGCCACCCGGCGGCATCCTCCGCGGCATCGGGGTCCATCCGCATGTCCAGCGGCGCGCCTTCCCGGAAGGTGAACCCGCGATCCTCGGCGTCGAGCTGGCGGGAGGACACCCCGAGGTCGAGGAGGATGGCGTCGAACTTCTCGTCGCCAAGCTGCGCGAGGGTCTCCACGTCGGCGTAGTTGCCGCGAACGAACCGGAAGCGGCCTTCCCTTTCATAGGGCGCCAGGCGCTCCCGGGCGGCCTCGATCGCCCGCGGGTCGCGGTCGATGCCGACGACCTCCCGGACGCCATGCTCGAGCATCGCCAGCGTGTGCCCCCCGCCGCCGAGGGTCCCGTCGACGGCCGTCCGTGCGTCGCCGACGAAGGAAAGAACCTCGCCAGCGAGCACAGGCGCGTGATATGCGCTAGACCAGGACGTGCCCATACGCCATCAGAATCCGAAACACATCGTGATCATCGTCCACGGGGCGCGTGCCGCCCGCGCGGACTTCCTGCATCTCATCGGCTGGGTTCGGGAGAAAGGACATCTGGTCGAAGTTAAGCTGACGGGGGCCGCCGGGGATGCCACAGAGCATGCCGGCGAGGCCGCCGTCCGCGGCGTCGACGTGGTGGTTGCCGCCGGCGGCGACGGGACCGTCAACGAGGTCGTGAATGGCCTCGATGGGTATGACGTTCCCCTCGGCATCATCCCGCTCGGGACAGCCAACGACTTCGCCCGGCAGGTGGGCATCCCCGCCGACGCCGATCACGCGATGGACGTGGTCCTCCAGCGGCCCCCACGGCGCTTCGACACGGCGTCGCTGAACGGGCGCCGGTTCCTGAACGTCTCGACCGGCGGCGTGGGGGCCGAAGCGACCGCGGAGACCCCGGCGAGCGCCAAGGAGACGCTCGGGCCTCTCGCGTATGCGGTGAGCGGCATGCGGAAGCTCGCCGACTTCAAGCCGTACAGCGCGAAGTTCGTGAGCGATGACTTCAGCTTCGAGGGGGAGTTCCTGATGTTCGCGGTGGGCCTCACGAAGTCCACCGGTGGCGGGACGATGGTGACCCCGATGGCGTCGGCAACGGACGGGCTCCTCGACCTGTGCATCGTCGAGGCGATGAGCCGTCGGGAATTCGCGGCGACGGCGCTCAAGGTGAAGCGCGGCGAGCACGTCGGGCACCCGGGAGTGCACTACAAGCAGCTGCGGAACGTGACCATCGACGCGCCGGAAGAGCTGAGCGTGAACGTGGATGGCGAGAACTCGGTCGGGCGTCGCTTTACGTACCGCGCGCGCCCGCGCGACTTGTGGGTTCACGTGGCGCACCTGCCGGGCGAGGGCTGACGGAGCGGAGGAAAAAAAAGACGCCCGCCGCTTTCGCGACGGGCGTCTTCGTGCTCTGGAACCGTGCTACTTACACTTGAGCTGTGCCTTCGTCCCTTCGATGAAGGGCTTGAGCTGGCCTGCGGCGTTGATGATCGCGCCCGCCTGCTGCGGATTGAACCGGCCGCCCTGCATCATGTTGAGATCCACGGCCAGCACCATGTCGGAGGCCGTCTTCAGCTCGGCGCACGCCGCCGGGATGTTCTTGGCCTTGTTCGCCAGGTCGCTCACGCGGCTCGCCGCGTTCGCCGCGAGGTTGTACGCCGCGAACGACATGTAGAACTTGGTGGCCGCCTGCGGGACGATCGAGTCGACCGACGCCGACAGCTTGTACACCTCGTTCCAGTTGGCGCGGGCGACGTCGGGCGTGGCGCCCGTGTCGGCCTGCGCCTTCGACATCGACGGGCCGATCAGCGCCAGGAGGCCCTGACCGATGGAATTCTTCGTCGTCGAATCGGGGCTGCTCGCGAGCGCCTGCCGGGCGAACGCCACCGCGCTGTCGGGCTGATTGAGCTGCGTGTACAGCACGACGACCGTGGCATACCCCTGGTCGGCCTTCGGGTCGACGGCGATCACCTTCTTCGCCGCGTCGAGCGCCTGCTGGAGCTGACCCTGCTTGCGAAGCTCCTGCGTGTAGGCCTGGAGCAGGAACACGTTCCGCGGGAACTTCTGCGTCGCGCGCGCCAGGAACTGGAGCGCGAGCTGCGGCTGGCTGTCGCTGTACGCGGCGCCGACCTGTCGGCGGAAGTAGATCGTGTCGGCCCTCGCCGTGTCGAACTTGACCATCTCCTCGCCGGCGGCGATGGCGCGCTTCCACTGCTGGAGCGCCTGGAGGAGCTTCCACTGCGTCTCGATGACGTTCGGGTCGCCCGGGTTGTTCTTCATCTGGTCCTCGACGATGATCAGCGCCTTGTCGGGGGCGCCGGCAGCGGCGAGGAAGTCGATGATGCCCGCCGTGGTCGGCGAGGCCGGGTTGAGCGCGTACAGCTTCATGCTCGTCTCGATCGCCTTCGCCGTGTCACCCCGGGCGCGATAGGCGTCCACGAGCGTCACGAGCGCGATCTCGTTCTCCGGATCGATCGTCATGAGCTCGTTCGCGACGCGCATGACCGAGTCGAGCGGGAACTTCTTCTGCTCGTAGTACTTGTTGTACGCCGTCAGCAGGCACGCGCGCGGCAGGACGCCCTGGGCGTATTCCTTCAGCGCCGCGTTGGCCGCGGTGATCGCCGCGTCGAACTGGTTGTTGATGAGCGCGTTGCGGCACGTGTCGTACTCGTCCAGCTCCTTCCGGACCTGCGCGTACAGCTCGGCCACCTTGCGGCCCGCCGACTCGGCGCTCTTCTCGACCACGACCGGAAGCACTTCGGCCGCGCTCGTATTGTTCAGCCAGTACACCTTGGCGCGAACCTCGACGCCCTCGGCCGTCCGCTTCGCCGTGCCTTCCATCGACTCGTCGGCACCCATGCCCTTCCCGAGGTCGCGCAGGTCAGTCGTCGTGATCGCCGAGTCCGCGGGATAGCCCGAGCCCGTCAGCGATGTATTGATCTCTTCCTGCTTGACGATCCGGAGCTGGCCGGGACGCGGCGGGAACGGGAAATAACGAAGCATCCGCTGCCGGATGGCCTCGGCTACCTCGATGCCAAGCTTCGGCTCGCCGGGCGACTTGAAAGTCACGGCCAGGAAGACCGGGCTTCTCGCGGCCTGACGTTGCGCCATTGCCGTCGTCGGCGCGAAAACCACCGCGAGGAGTCCTGCAGTCGTGATCGCTTGGCGTAGGATTTTGTTCACCGGCGTAACCCTCCAAAACAGTTATCTGGAAATACCCGTTACCGACTTTCGAGTTCTCGATTGCCCTACCAGTGGGCGAAGAGGGACTCGAACCCCCGACATCCTGCGTGTAAGGCAGGCGCTCTAACCAACTGAGCTATTCGCCCCGGCTATCCGAGCGCCGTCCCTACTTGAGAATCGCGATCGGTACCAACACGCAATAACCGATCACGAGGAGAATTGGAGCGATGGTCTCGCCGCCACGGGCGAGGTCCGCGAAGCCCAGCAGGAGGGCTGCTGCCGCGAGCCCCCACCAGAGCCATGTTTTCTTGGTCGTGCTCGCTGAATCAGACATTAGGGGCACAAGTGTAGAGTTGGCCCAAAACCGTGTCAAGCAACGTAACCACGCGCAGTTACGCAGGTATTAGCGCAAGATTACGTCCAGATTACGACGGCGGGGCGGCACGGGGCGGATCCCCGACCTGCTGAGACGTCGGATCGAGCAGATCCGACAACGGATCCGCCGCGGCGGCGGCCGCTTCGGCCCGGGCGTCGGCCACCACCATTGCCGCCAGCCGCTCGCGATCGCGACGCCTCCGGGCCAGGTACAGGGGCAGCAGGATGAGGCCCATCAGGAGCCCCGCCAGCGCGAGGTTGCTCACGAGCGCGAGGCCGCCATACCGACGGCGGGTGCGAGCCTGCCATTGCTTCTCGAAGTCGGTGAGAGTGATCCCGTAGGACAGCCGAATCGCCTTCTCGAGCGATCCCTGTTTCTTCCATTCCTCGAGGAGCGGCTCCAGCCCGCGATCGCCGCCGAGAGCGGCAAGGTCGGCGACGGCCCGATAGGCGAGCGCGTAGGCTTCCTGGGCACTGGTCGACCCGCCACGAAAACGCTCGTCGAGCTGCTCGAGGGTCGGCATCCCGCGGATCGCGAGGCCCAGGTTCGTCGCGAGCAGGTCCTCCCTGCTCCACTCGTGCGCCGCCCAGCTGGCGTAGCCCTCGTCGAACCACCGCGGCGGCAGGTCTCCCATCGCCTCGTGCAGGGCGAGATGCGCGAGCTCGTGGCGGAAGGTCTCGAGCGGATTCCCGGCGTCGCTGCCGGCCGACGCCCCCTGCATGATGATGCGATTCGACTCCGGGAAGGCGACCGCCGCTCCCCATTCCGGCGCGTACGGCCCGACCCACTCACGGAATCGCTGGTCGTCGGGCGCGAGCGCGACGAGGATCCGCGCTTTCGGTCGCGGCAGGCTGGGAAACGAATCGGCGTTGATGACGCGATCGATCACCGTGCGCGC
>CAMLHT010000029.1 GCA_946479895.1 uncultured Gemmatimonadota bacterium
GTCCCGAACATCAAGGACGCCGACCGGAAGTCGATGGTCGACATCGGCAAGGACATCGTCACGATCGCCAAGCGCGCCCGTGACGGAAAGCTGACCATGGACGACCTCACGGGCGGCACGTTCACGATCACCAATGGCGGCGTGTTCGGCTCGCTGGTGTCAACGCCGATCATCAACTATCCGCAGGTCGGCATCCTCGGGCTGCACAAGACGCAGGACCGGCCGGTGGCGATCGACGGGAAGGTCGAGATCCGCCCGATGATGTACATCGCGCTGTCGTACGATCACCGGATCATCGACGGCCAGCAGGCGGTGCTGTTCCTGGTTCGCGTGAAGGAGCTGATGGAAGATCCGGCGGCCATGCTCCTCGGCTGAGGCTCGCGAGCAGGACATACGACGCGGCGAGGGCCGAGGGTACGGGTGAGAGCCCGAATCCGTAGAGGTAGGAAAGCCCGGAAACGGCCAGGCCGACGACAGCGGCCTGGCCGATTTCCTTTTTCATCCTAGCCCGCCCTGTAGACGAGATAGCCGGCGATTGCGCCGTAGATGCAATGTTCCGCCGCCACCGCCGCTGCCCCGCCTGCCGCCCCCCAAGGGCCCCACAAGGCAAATCCGCCGCGCGCGCCGCTCACGATGTCCGGAATGTTCACGACGACGTTCGTCCCGCAGCCGACGAGCACCGAGCGCGTCCATTCAGGCCAGAAGTACATGGCGAAGCCTTCACCCTCGGAAGCTTCCAGGTCGGAGACGACGTCGATTGCCGCGCACTGCACGCTCTGGAAGTTCGCGTTCTCGAACTCCGTCATGCCGTCATTGTATGGCTCGAGGAACATTATGCCTCGATCGGCCCACTGGTTGACGCGGTCGGCCCAGAAGTCCTCGTGCCAGTTGGCCGCGAGCCAGTCGTCCACGGAATCCGGCAGCGCAACCTCGGGGGCCGACCGGAGCGCCATCGGCCGGCCGAAGAGCGACATCGGTGCCGACTTGCCGCAGCCGATGTCGCCAACGATCCCGGACGCTTCAGCCAGCCGCGCCGCGTGTGTTCTGGTCCGCTGCTTCGCCTGGTCGTACGTGGCCATGTGCTTCGCGAGAATGGCCGCGACGCCGCGGCAGATGGACGCGGGGGTTCGATGCGCGCGGTCACCGAACCAGCGATCCGCGTTCTCGATCCCGTCGCGCGCGGACGCCAGCGTGATGGCGCGAATGAGCTGACGGTCTGCGTCGACCGCCGCGATGGAGGCCTTCGACAGGCTTGCGTCCCCCCCGCCCCGACCGAACGCGGCCGGCTGCGTGGATGACGGTCCTTGGTCACAGGCGGCCGCTCCCAGCGTGCCCACCAGCAACGCAACTGCCTTGAGTCTTCCTTTCATGCGTGGTTCCTCAGGGTGAATGGTGTGTTGTGTGGCGGAGACGGAGCGGACAACAGGGCGAGGGCGGCGGCGGCGACGAACGCGACGCCGACCATCGTCGGCCGGGTGTGAAGCGCTGTAGCGGGCAGCGCGACCCGCAGATTCAGCAGTGCGTGCGTGAGGACGGCGATGGTCAGCCCTCCGCGCGAAGCGATGAGCCAGAACAGCATTCCGCCCGCGAAGAGGCGGAGGGGGACCGACGCGTCCGGCCACGGCGAGCGGACGCTGCCGGGTATGAAGTGCCCGGCGGCGAAGAGCGACTGACTGACGACGACCGCTCCGACGGTGGCCGCGGCGCGGCCGAACGGCGCCAGCAGGTCGCCGAAGGCACGAGGAAGAATCCAGCGGAACACCGACTCTTCCACCCACGCCGCGTAGACAACGGTCAGCGCGACGGTCGCGCGGACTTCCCCCAGGCCGGCGCCGTCGGCGGCCTGGATCAGGAGAACCACGGCACCGCTGATGAGCAGCCCGGGGAGCATCCTCCAGTCGCTTCTGACGTCGATCAACGAAGTGCGTGTGAACAGCCCGATCGCGGCGACGAAGATCAGGAACGTCGTTGCCGCGAAGAACGTCGCTGCTCCCGGCAACGACGCTCGCGTGCGCGAAGCCGCCGCGGCGACGAGCAGCACCGCCGCGACGATCGCCAGTGACCTGACGAGGGCCAGTCCGCGCCGCCCCACGCTGGTCACCCCTGGCGCTTGCGCAGGAAGAACAGAAGGAGCGACGCGCCGAGTGAGGCGACGAGGATCAGGATGAGGCGGAGGATCCCCACTCCGGGGACGAGGCGACCCGTCGCGAGGGCGACGACCGTGGCGACCACGGCCAGTTTGATCCAGGCCAGCACGGCGCGCTTCAGGGTGAGATCGGTCGCACGACCCTGCATGCCGGCGAGGGCGAGCGAGAGACCGAGGCCGAGAGCTGTCGCCCAGAGGAGGGACAGCGCGCGTTGACCGTCCGGCGTCGTGCCGATCGCCGCGGCCACGCGATCGGACGCGATGATGAGCGCCGCGCCGACGAGGCCCGTCACGAGGATGGGGATCAGGTCACGTGTCCCGACGCGCGGGTATGGTGCCGACTGGGGCGAGGATGATGACATGAGGGTTCTCTGGGTTGAAATCGACAATCACGTTCGGCTCGTGTTGCGCTTCCGGATGCATGGGCCAGCGAGCGCTCCATCGAACGGGACGCACGGGACCGCCAGGACAGCTATCCACATCGTGTTCAATCGGGCGCATTCGCCCCGGAGTGTCCAGACGCCCACGGTCCCCGAGAAGCGCAAAGGAGGGACAGCCCCCGGTCGCGTGGCGCAACCAGGGCTGTCTCGAGCGCTCTGTCTCCCTGCCTCGGGAGAAGCTTCAGGCGGTTTGTGGGAGCGGGCGCATTCCCGCTGGTGACGTACGGCCGACGCGCCGTCGCGAGGTCCGGTTCGACCCAGGCGTCAGGGTCGAGGCGACCAGAGTGTGATACAATGTGTGACATGAGGCAAGAGGATGCCTGTGCGGCGTCATGGCACCGTCACACGTCGCGTAACTCGAAGTATGAGGCCGTGTTACATCGTGAGACGGCGCGACCGATACGTCGAGCCTATGATGACGGAGCCGCCTCACTCCGTCCCCATGCCCAAGACCGAGTTCCTTCAAATCCGGTGCAGCCCCGAAGACCGCGCCCGGATGCAGAAGGCGGCCGACAGCGAGCACCTCGACCTGTCCACCTGGGCCCGGCGAGTCCTGCTCCAGACAGTGACGAGGATGGAGGAACGAAAGAGCTCGCGCCTGAAGGTCGCTGAAGAATCCGGGCAATTCCGGACGAAGGACAAGGGCAAATAGGCGTGAGCTGCTCGGCCAGGCCGGCGAGCTTCACGCTTCAATCCAGCGCGCTCCTCAGGAGTCCGGACCCGGTCCGCTAACTTTCCGGCCTCCCAGGATTCACAAGAAGATGCCTGATATCGTCAACACGGACGTCGTCGTCATCGGTGGCGGCCCCGGTGGGTACGTCGCCGCCCTGCGCGCGGCGCAGCTCGGCCTCGCCACGGTGTGCGTGGAATACGACCGGACGCTCGGCGGCACGTGCGTCAACGTCGGCTGCATCCCGTCGAAGGCACTGCTGTCCTCGAGCGAGCACTACGAGTTCGCGAAGTCCCATGCGGCCGAGCATGGCGTGAAGCTCGACGGGGTGTCGCTCGACCTGGCCCAGATGCTCAAGCGCAAGGACGAGGTGGTCGGCCAGAACACCAAGGGCATCGAGTTCCTGTTCCGGAAGAACAAGATCACGTGGGCGAAGGGCTTCGGCGTGCTCGGCAAGGGGAACGTCGTCGACGTTTTCGAGTCGAAGCCGGCGCAGGGGGCCCCCCCCGACAAGAAGATCGCCTCGTACCAGGCGAAGAACGTCATCATTGCAACGGGCTCCGTACCCATCGAGCTCCCGTTCCTGAAGTTCGACGAGGACCGCATCCTCTCCAACGTCGGCGCCCTGAAGATCCCCCGGGTGCCGAACCACCTCATCGTCATCGGTGGCGGCGTCATCGGGCTCGAGCTGGGCTCCGTGTGGAAGCGCCTCGGCGCGAAGGTCACCGTCGTCGAGCTCACGCCGACGATCCTCCCCGGCATGGATGCCGACGTGGTGAAGGAGGCCGACAAGTTCCTCCGCAAGCAGGGCCTCGAGATGCGCACCGGCACCCGGGTCACCAACGGCGGCCGCACCGACGCCGGCGTGTGGATCGAGGTCGAGCTCGAGGGGAAGAAGGAGAAGATCGAAGGCGATTACGTGCTGGTCTCCGTCGGCCGCCGCCCGGCCACCGGCGGCATCGATGCCGCCGCCCTCGGATTGAACGTGGGCAAGCGCGGCGAGATCCTCGTCGACGACCAGCTCCGCACCAACCTCCCCGGCGTCTACGCCATCGGGGACTGCGTGCCCGGCCCCATGCTCGCCCACAAGGCCGAGGAGGAAGGCGTCATCGCCGCCGAAGTCATCGCCGGCCAGAAGAGCCACATGCACTACAAGTCCATCCCCGGCGTCGTCTACACCTGGCCGGAGATCGCGACCGTCGGCATGACCGAGGCGCAGCTCAAGGAGTCGGGCCGCGCCTACAAGACCGGCAAGTTCCCCTTCTCCGCCAACGGGCGCGCCCGCGCCATGGGCGACACCACCGGCTTCGTGAAATTCCTCTCCGACGCGAAGACCGACGAGCTCCTCGGCGCGCACATCGTCGGACCCAATGCCTCGGAGCTGATCGCCGAGATCGTCCTCGGCTTCGAGTACCGCGCGTCGGCCGACGACATCGGCGCGACGGTCCACGCGCACCCGACGCTGTCGGAGGTCACGAAGGAAGCCGCGCTCTCCGCCCTCGGTCGCGCGCTGCACATCTAGGTGTCGGGCTACTTCGCACTCGCGCCGCGGCCGATCGCTCCCGAGGACGCCGCCGGCGCGCAGCAGCTGCTGGTCCAGCGCCTGGGCGTCACGCCGTACATCGACCGCGCCGTCGAGATCCTGACCCTCGCCGAGCGCGGCGACGACCCCGAACATCGGGCGTACGTCGTGGCCCGCGACCGCACGGTGGCCGGCCTCGCCCTCTTCGGCGCGATCGCCGGCACGGACGCCGGGTACAAGCTGCACACGCTCGCCGTCGAGTCCCGCGAGGGCGACGTCGGCGACCGGCTCGTGGAAGCGGTGGTGGAGGCCGTCAGGGCCGCGCGCGGTCGCTACCTGGTCGCCGAGCTGGCCGACGACCCCGCGCTGGCCACCACCATCCTGACCCTCCGGGCGAACGGATTCGCGGAAGTGGGCCGGATCGCCGATTATTACCGTGACGGCGTCCCGCTGGTCATCCTGCGCCGCAACCTCTCCCCGCGGTCATCCTGAGCCAGGCGAAGGAGAGAGTCCCTCCTTCGCTTCGCTCAGGACGACTGCGCATCGACTCCCGATATGCGAACCTGCCTCCTCGCCGCGCTCGCGCTGGCGCCCTGCATCGCCTCTGCCCAACGGCCCACGATCGCCGAGGTGAAGATCCCGGCTGTCGTCGATCCGGCGACGCCGCAGTCGGTGCGCCGCATCCTCTCCGTCCTCGCCGCCGACTCCATGGAAGGCCGCGCCGTCTGGAAGCCCGGCAGCGACCGCGCCGCGCGTTACATCGCCGCGCAGATGGCCCGCATCGGCCTCGTGCCCGGGGGTGACAGCGGCTACTTCCAGAAGATTCCGGGCGCCCTCCAGGCCAACGGCCGCGTCCTGCGCCTGCCGAAGCTCTCCGATCTCGACACCGTGCCGGCCGAGCGCCGCCGGATCGCGGTGAACGTGATCGGATTGCTCCCGGGCAAGGGCGGGATGGCCGATTCGGTCGTGCTCGTGGATGCCCACTACGATCACGTGGGCGTCGGCAATCCGGTGAACGGAGATTCGATCTACAATGGCGCCGACGACGACGCGTCAGGGACCGTGGCGGTGCTCGAGATCGCGCGCATCATGAAGAAGTGGCCCGCTCCGAGCCGCACCGTGGTGTTCGCCGCGACCACTGGCGAGGAAGCCGGTCTCGTCGGCACCCGCTGGTACATCGAGAATCCCGTGCGGCCGATGTCGGCGGTCTCGTCGAACCTCGAGATCGAGATGATCGGCCGCCCCGACACGATCGCCGTCGGAAAGGGGCGCGCGTGGCTCACGGGCTTCGAGCGCTCGACGATGGGTGAGACGTTCCAGCGAAACGGGCTGCCGATCCTCGCCGACATGCGGCCGTCACAGAGCTTCTTCACCCGCAGCGACAACATCGCCTTCGCGCAGATGGGCATCCCGGCGCACACGCTGTCGAGCTTCAACCTGCACACCGATTACCACCGCCCGAGCGACGACGTGGACAAGGTGGACTTCGACCACATGGCCGCGCTCATCAACATCTCCGCCCGCGCGACCTGGGTGCTCACCGAAGGCCCGCAGCCGCAGTGGCACAACGGCATGCGTCCCTGCCCCGCGGCTCCCCGTCCCGGCGGCGCCGGCCGCGGCCGCGGCGGTCCGCCGATGACGCCAGCCGAGCAGGACTCGGCGCGCCTCGCGAACCAGTTCCCGCGCGCCTGCATCCGATAGCGCTCCCTGTCATCACGAGGGCGGGCGTGGCACCTACCTGCCGATCGTCATCGCCGCCGGATCGAGCTCGCCCGTGAAGTAGGCCATCGCGGCCTGGTTCAGCACCAGCGTGTAGCGGGCCGTGGACAGGGCGCTCTGGGCGTTGACCCGCTGCGCCCGGGCCTGGGTGACGTCGAGCAGCGTCGCCGCGCCGACGTTGTACCGCTGCGTCGTCGCCTCGAGCGCCTGGGTCGCGGCCAGGAGGCCGGCCTGCGCCGCCGCCAGCTGCTGCTGCGCCGAGCGGACGTTGTACCACGCGGTGCGGACGTCGAGCGCTACCGTCTGGCGAGTGGCCGCCAGCTGAAGCGACGCGTTCTCCGCGGCAACCGCCGCGCGCGCCTTCGAGATGCTGGTGGTGCCGCGATCGAACACGGGCAGCGAGATGCCGACGCCGACCGAGCCGCCGCGGTTGCGGTCGAACTGGTCCATGAAGGAATTCGGCAGGCCGCCCGGACCGGGGTTGTCCCGTCCGAACACGCCGTTCGAGCCGTAATTCGCGCTGATGCCGAGACTCGGCATCTGGCCCATGCGGGCAACGCGCCGGTCGTACTCCGCCGCGCTGACACGCTGCTGCGCCGCGACGACGTCACGCCGGCGGGCGTAGGCCAGGTTCACCAGGCTGTCGAGATTGTAGTTGACCGTCGTTGCTTCCGGGATCGGCGGCGGGACGAACTCGTAGTCCTTCGCGGGATCGAGCTGCAGGGTACGCATCAGCCCGAACTTCGCATTCTCGATCGCGGCCTCGGCCCGGACGACCGAGAGCTGTGCCGTCGCGACCTGGGACTTGATCTGGTAGAGGTCGGAGATCGGACGCGCGCCCGCGTCGGCGAAGCGCTGGATCTGCGCTTCCTGGAGCTGGAGCGACGCGAGGTTCTCCTTCTGCACGTCGAGCTGGCTCTGCGCGTCGATGTAGGCCACGAATCCCTGGGCGACGTTGTAGACCGTCGTCTGCCGCTGGCGGAAGAGGTCGGCCTCGGTGGCCGCCGCGTCGGCGCGCGACGACCGGACGTTGTTCCGGGTCCGGCCCGCGTCGAACAGCGTGAAGCTGCTCGAGACGCCGGAGCTGGCCGAGCGCGTCTGCTCGCTGTAGATGTTGCCGGTGGTCGGATCGAACGCGCGGCCGAACGAGTTGTTGCCGTTCACGCTGAAGTTCAGGTTCGGCCACAGCGGCTGGCCGGCCTGGCGCGCGGCGAGGTTGGCGTTCTCGAGGTTGTTCTCGGCCTGGCGAACCGTGAGGTTCTGCTTGAGCGCGATGTCGATGGCCTGCTCGAACGTGATCTTCTCGACCTGCTGCTGAGCGGCCGCGGCCGTTGACACCGTGATCGACGCGGCGGCGACGGCGAGGATGCGCTGAATCTTCATCTCTTCTCCAGAGTGTTCATTGACCCGAGGCGAGAGGATCGCCTCACGTTCCTACGGCGCGCCGAGCGTGCGCGCTGCAACGGGCAGGACCTGCTCGACCCACGTCCGGTAGGCCTCACCCGAGGGGTGCAGCCCATCTGACACGAGCAACCCCGATCGCGTTGCCGACAGCCTCGTGGACGGGGTGATGTCCACGAAAGCGGCCCCGGATTCGGTGGCCAGGGCGGCGGCGACCGCGTTGAAGCTATCGATCTCCCTGCCGATGGCCTGCCGGTCGCGACCTTCCGCGAACGGCGTGGTGCCCCAGTCCGGTATGGAGAGTACGATCAGGCGCGGTGGCAGTTTCGCGAATCCGAGAGCCCGGCCAAGGAGGGTGGAAAACGACCTCCGGTAACGCTCTACCCCGTAGCCGCGGTACTGATCGTTGACCCCGGCCAGCAGCGTGACGAGGTCCCATTTGCCGGTGACGGCTTCGGCCTCGATCGCCGCGAGGAGCTCCTCCGTCGTCCAGCCCGTCTTCGCGATGATGCGGGGGTCGTGGATGGGCAGTCCGCCGTCGCGGAGCGCCCGCGCGAGCTGGACCGGCCACCTATCCCGTTCATCCACCCCCTCCCCGATCGTGTACGAGTCGCCGAGGGCGAGGAAGGAAGCGGTCACGGCCTGATGTAGCCGTTCTCGAGGAGCTCGTTGTACGTGCGGATCCTGCCCGCGTCGTACTCGGTGACGAACGTGTTCATGTACTGGAGGATCTGCGTGCTGTTGTAGCCGGGGACGCTGAGCGGATGCCAGCTCGGGCCTCCACGGCCCATCCCGAACATGCTGCGGATGAACACCGTCTTCTCGTTCCGCGGCAGCGTCTTCACGTTCTCGGCGAACGAGGCGAAGCCTCCGTCGCGCATGAGGTATTGCTCGACGTTCGACATGTACATCGCCGAGACGGCGAGGTCGCGCGACCGGATCTCGTCACCGATGCGGCGGAGCGCCGTCGGGCCGGCCGCATTGCCGGTGACGGGAATGATGCGGTTGGCCGCCTGCATGTACTTCACGTACTGGAAGAGCGAGTCGGCGGCGAGATAGTTGAGCTGGTGGCCGGCGCGGTCGGTCTCGAGGAGCAGCTCACGCCACACCGGCATGTTGCCCATCATGTTGCCGTTCAGGCTCGAGTACGTCACGTCCAGTCCGTGGCGGATGAACGCCGCGCGGTAGATCGCGAGGACGGCGATGTCGTTCTCGGTGAGCGGAATGCCGAAGGCCTGCGCGCGACGCTCGATCTCGACTTCCGTGGCCTTGGCCACCTCGACCGAGGCGGGCGTCGAGTCCACGTAGCTCACGATGTCGGCGATCGAGCGGTCCTTCCAGGCGTCGACGTCGGCCGGATTGGGTTTCGCGAGGAGGATGCAGAGGTACTCCAGGCGATTGCGCGACATCCCGAAGACGGCCTTGAAGAGCTGGTGCTCGATCATCGCGTCGCGGCGAATGTCGAACATGAACGCGATTTCCGGCCGGATCGCGGCGATATAGGAAAAGTTCTGGTCCGGCCCGACACCGATGTACGCGCCGCCCTTCACGCCGATGCGGCGCATTGCGTCGAGCACGTGCAGGTAGGACGTCTCGTTCGAGACGACGTTCTCCGAGGGGAAGTAGCCGGCGGGCTCGGAGAGGGTGAGGAACAGCTTGCCGTAGGTCGACTCGGGCTGCGGAAGCAGGGGCAGCTCGGTGGGCCCCGGGGGCAGCGTGGCAAGCGTGTCGCGCACCCGGACCGGGGTCGGCACGACGGCGGGCGAGGCGCACGCCGCGACCGCGCCGATGAGCGCCAGGAGGCGCAGGACGCGGGCGCTCACGGAACCCGGTCGGCGGAGACGACGACGCGCAGCTGCTGGAGGAAGGCGGACGGCCCGGCGCTGTCGGGCAGCGCGGCCAGCGCTTTCAGGGCGTCGTCTTCGCGGACGGCAAGCCCGGCGCTGATGGTGTTGGGATCAACGCCCACTCGTTCGAATTCCCTGATGAGCCGCTCCAGCCGGTCGGACTGGGACATGGGTGTCGTAGCGAGGGTTTGCCGACGGTGACGCAAACTGCTTACCACGCCAGTACCGCGCCAGTGGTCGGACAGTTCCGGCCACGCCGTTGTCATCTGAGCGCGGCTCAGGACGACAGGCGTTGCATGAGCCGCAACGCATCCCTCGGCGCGTGGACCTTGGCATCGTTGTCGAAGTAGACGTAAACGTCGCGCTTCTGCCTCTGCCATTCGACAATCCGATCGGCCCAGGCGTCGAGCTCCTCGTCCGAATACCGGCTTGTGTAGAGGTGCGTCGACCCGTGCAGGCGCACGTACACGAAATTCGCCGTCACCTCCTCGGCCATCTCCCACCGGCCCGCGCTGTCGGCGATGACGAAGCCGCAGCGGTGCTTCCGGAGCAGCGAGTAGAACTCCTCGCAGAAGTAGGACGGGTGACGAACCTCGAAGGCGTGGCGGTAGCGCACGTTGGCGGCGGCCCTGGTGAGGGCGCCGCGCCGCAGCCGATGGTCGTGCCGCTCCGCGATCGCCTCGGCGGCGACCGACGTCCGGGGCAGCGAGCGCATGAAGGTGTCCATGCGCTCGGCGTCGAACCTGTACGAGTCTGGGAGCTGCCACAGGAACGGGCCGGTGAGCCTGCCGAGCGCGAGGATGCCGCTGGCGAAGAAATTCCCCATGGCCGTCTCGCAGTTCCTGAGCTTGAGGTTGTGGGTGATGAACCTCCCGCCCTTGATCGCGAACACGAAGCCGCGCTTCGGCACCTCGGCCGCCCAGCGCTCGAAGACCGCGGGGTTCTTCAGGCTGTAGAACGTTCCGTTCAGCTCGATCGAGTTGAACTGCCGGCTGGCGTACTCGAGCCAGCGCCGCTTCGGAACGTCATCCGGGTAGAAGACCCCACCCCAGCGCGGATAGTCGTATCCGGAGATGCCGATGTATGCGCGAGCGGTCACTGTCATCACGAGCGAAGCGAGGGACCTGCTTCAAGGCAAGAAGCGGATCCCTCGCCTCGCTCGGGATGACAAAAGGAAAGCGGGCCGGAGCAATCGCTCCGGCCCGCTTCAGGTCCAGTCTCGCGGTGCGGTCAGCCGAGCAGGAGCGCGGTCGCCGCGGCGGTGACGGCCACCAGGCCGGCGCCGATCGTGACCGCGGCACCCGGCGTCACGACGAACTCGCGACGAAACCAGGGCGTGATCTCCACCGGCAGCGTGTGCGGCAACGCGTCCATGATCTTCGACTCGAGGGCGAGCGGCATCCGCGCGTGGCGGCGACGCTCGGCTTCGGCGCCGATCTGCTTCCAGAACTCCACGTCGGGCGCCAGCGTGCCGCGGCGAACCGAGGCTTCCGGCAGCTCACCATCGAGCCAGGCGTGGATGGCGGGAGACAGGACGCGAGTCTCGGCGCCGAGATCCTGCTTGATCGGGACTTCCCGATCGGTCAGTGGACGGTCGGACTGCGGCTTTTCCGGACGGCGAGCACGGTCCGGAGCGTTCCCCAATCCGCCATCGGAGCGAAGATCGTCAACCATTACGCGTACTTCTCCTCTAAGAGTGCCTGGAGCGCTTCGCGCGCGCGGTGCACGCGCATCTTCAACGCCCCAACGGTAGTACCCAGCAAATCCGCCATCTCTTCGTACGACCGGCCTTCCACGTGCTTCATCACGAACGCTTCCCGCAGCGAGGCCGGCAGCATGCCAAGCGCCCGGTCCAGATCGGTGCGCAGCTCGGTACGGTCGAGGTCCTCTTCCGGTGTCGCGTAATTCGACGGCTGATCGTCTTCCTCGTAGCTCAGGTGCGACCGGCGGATGTTCTTCAGCCAGTCCTTGCACCCATTAGCGACGATCCGGAACACCCAGGCGTCAAATCTTCCCCTCACCTCGGCCAGGTGCTGATAGGCCTTGATGAAGGAGACCTGGAGGATGTCCTCGGCCACGTCCGGGCTGCCGGTCATGCACAGCGCGTGGCGGTAAAGCGGGTCGCTGTAGCGACTTATGAGGACCCTGAAGGCGTCGCGATGTCCTGCGAGGACTCGCTGAATAATCAACTGATCTTCGTCGGCGCCTTCCATAAAGACGGGATCGGCGGCGCGCGAGACGGTTTCCGTCGTCTTCACGACGATAGAGTAACCCACTTTCCCGGGTCGGGACAGTGTGAATTTCGCGGTCGACGGTGCCAGGGAGGTCGCCACGTCCTGATGACGACCCGGGGTAACGCCCGGTAACGTCCGGCAGCCGGCCCTAGGTCAGGCGACCGAAGGCGTCCCAACCATCGCGACGCACGATGGCCCCATGCTCGTCGAGATTCGGCGGGGCGAGACGCCACCGGCCACCGACCGACGACGGCATCCCCATGACGGGCGACGCATTCGTGTCCTCGAGAGACTGGAGCACTGTCTTCACGACGCCCGAGGGGACGCCCGCTTTCCCGAGCAGCTCCATCCAGTGCAACGCCGGCTTCCGCCTCACCGCCGCTTCGATGCGCGCGACGATCCGGTCGCGCGCGGCAAGCCGGCCGGGGTTCCTGGCAAGCGCGGGATCGGCGGCGAGATCGTCCAGACCGAGGGTCTTCATCGCGGCGACCCACTGGGAGTCCGAGCCCACCGCGAGCACGATGGGCTGGTCGGCCGCGTGAAAGAGCTGATAGGGGACGATGTTCGGATGCGCGTTGCCCCAGCGCTTCGGCTCACGGCCCGATTCGATCGCGTTCTGCGCGACGTTGACCATCGCCGCGCGCGCGCTGTCGGCGAGCGAGATCACGAGCCTTCGCGCAATGGGCCGGCCGGACTGCCGCCCCAACAGCGCCGCGAGAATGGCGACCGCGGCATCCTTGCCGGCGACGATGTCGGCCAGCGCCACGCCGACCTTGAGCGGCTCGCCATCCGGCTCACCGGTGATCGCCATCCACCCACACTCGGCCTGGGTGACGAAGTCGTAGCCCGGCCGAGGATTCCCGGCCCCGAATCCGGTGATCGTGCACCATATCAGCTTTCGGCTCCCGGCGGTCAGGCTGTCCGCGTCGATGCCCCGCTTCGCGAGCACGCCTGGCAGGAAGTTGTCGACGACGACGTCTGCCTCGGCGATGAGCCGGAGGACGAGGTCGCGGTCAGCTGGCGAATCGAGATCCGCGGCGACGCTCAGCTTGTTGCGGTTGATGCTGCGGAAGTATGGACTCTCGAGAGGCGTCGCTCCTCCCCACGACCGCGTGTCGTCGCCGACGCCCGGCCGCTCGATCTTGATGACGTCCGCGCCAAGGTCGCCGAGCGCCATCGTGCAGAGCGGGCCGGCGAGCACGCGGGTGAGGTCGAGGATCCTGACACCGGAGAGTGGCAGGTGATGTGTGGGTTCGGTCATGTGGGGAAATCCCGGCGCGCTCGCTGCGGGATACATGTCACGCCGCGGCCACCGTGGGCGGAGAAAGATGTCGACGACACACGAGTTGGGGGGCTCACCCGGCCGTGAGCTGGGCTCGACGTACTGGAGGCTCGATACTGTCCGACTTCAGGCCTTCATGGCGCCATGGTGCCGTGTTCATGTATCGTATCTGGTCAGCTTGATGTGTGAAATGACGAATCTTCGGCTTCGTCCCTCGCCCCGCCTGCGGGGAGACTTTATTATTCCGCGCCGAACTCACCGCGTCACAACAACCTACCGTTCCCAGCCCGATGGCCGAAAAGCAGTCCTCTGCCCAGTCGCAATCCGATGAGATGGCCGAGCTGACGGAGCGCGCCCGCCTCCTGAGCGAGGAAGCGAGCACGAAGGTCACCGGCGCGATGCGGCAGATGATCGCCGGCGCGGCGGGGGTCGCGGGATTTGCGGTGGAGAGCGCGCGCGACCTCGTGCAGTACATGGTGCGCCGCGGCCAGATGACGGCCGACGAAGGGGAGAAGCTCATCCGCGAAGCGGAGGCGGTGCACGCGAAGCTGCCGAAAGCCGAGCGCGAGCGCCTCGCCGCGCAGAGAGCTGCCGCCGAGAAAGCCGCCGCCGAGAAGAAGGCCGCGCGCATCGCGGCGGAGACGGCGCCACCGGTTCATCGTCCGGCGACGCCGGGCCGCATTCTCGCCCAGGGCGCGGGCAAGTCGGTGAAGCAGGCGCCGCTCCCGAAGAAGGAAGGCGCCGAGACGGAAAAGCCGGCGGCGAAGGCGCCTGCTCCGGTGACGAAGGGCGCGAAGCCGGCCAAGCCGGCTCCGGCGGCGAAGTCAGCTCCGCCCGCGAAGGCAGCGCCGGCCGCGAAGGCCGCTCCCGCGAAGAAGGCTGCGCCGGCGAAGAAGGCCGCTCCGGCAAAGAAGCCCGCGGCGAAAGCCCCGGCCGCGAAGAAGACCGTCAAGAAGAAGCGCTAGGGAGACTTCCCTAGCCCAGGCTTCCCGCGCGGCGATATGCCGCCAGCGCCTCGAGGAACCTGGTGACCTCGGCCGGCGTCTCCACGCGAAGCTCCGCCGACGTCGTCTCGCCGTGATCGGGATCGCCGACGCGAATCGTCACCGCGCGCGGGAAGGACGCGCGCAGCTCGCGGAACGCGTCCTCGTCGGTCCGATCGTCGCCGACGTACAGCACCGATGCGGAAGTTGAGTTGCCGAGCCGCTTCACCCAGAGCACGGCGGCGGTTCCCTTGTTCACCTCGAGCGGCGGACGCAGCTCCAGCACTTCCTTGCCGCGCGTCACCTTGAGCCCGAGGTCCTTCGCGGTCGTCTCGACCGTCTCGGTGATCTTCGGGATGGCCGGGCGCGCCGCGAGCCGGTAGTGAATGCTCAGCGTCCAGCGCTTGTCCTCCAGCACGACGCCTGGGATCTCGTTCGGCAGCGCCTCGAGACGCGACGCCGCCTCACGGATGACGTCGAGATAGCCGTGCGCGGCAGGCTCGCTCACCACCTCGCCGTGCTCGCCGAGCACCTCGAAGCCGTGATTGCCGATGACGCCGAGGCCGTTCAACGGAACGATGCGGCGTCCGTCCTCCACCGAGCGGCCGGTCACGATCGCGACGTGCGCGTCGGGAATGCCGATGAGGTTCTCGAGCGCCTTGCAGGTCTCGGCCGGCACCTTCGCCTGGTCCGGTCGCGGGGCGATGGGCGCCAGCGTGCCGTCGATGTCGAGCAGGATCGAGAGTGGCGTGCCGCCGAGGCGCACGGCGACGGCGGGCTGCAGCGGAAGCGCGGGAACCATCAGGCTGGGGCGGGTGCCGGTGCCTGCGCCGCTGCCTGTGCTTCCATGATCTCGCCGGACCGCGCGAGGATGGACTCCAGCCAGTCGAAGATCGTGGAATCGTGGAGCTGGGTGCGCATGCGCTTCATTCTACGCTTGCGCTCCTCCATCGGCATCTCGAGCGCCGTGCGGATGGCGGCCATGAACCCGTCGATGTTGAACGGGTTGATCAGCACCGCGCCCTCGATCTCCTCGGCCGATCCGGTGAAGCGGCTGAGCAGGAGCACGCCGCGCTCGTCCATCTGGCAGGCGACGAATTCCTTGGCGACGAGGTTCATCCCGTCCTGGAGCGACGAGACGATGCACAGGTCCGCGGCCCGGTAGACGGCGGCCAGCAGGTCGGAGTCCACGTTCTCGTTGATGAGGACGATGGGAGTCCAGTCGGCGTTGCCGAAGCGCTGGTTGATCTCCATCGTCGCCTGCACCACTTCCTGCTCGAGCGTGTGATACGCCTTGAGGTCCGTGCGCGACGGCGTGCAGACGAAGATGAACGTGAACTGCTCGCGAAGCTCCGGCAGCTCCTCCCAGAGCGTGGCGAGCGCGCGAAGGCGCTCGGGAATTCCTTTCGTGTAATCGATGCGGTCGACGCAGACGCCGAGCTGGCGGTTGTTCTTCGCGTAGCGCTTGCGCAGCGTCTCGACGCGGGTGAGGGTGTCGGGCGTGGACGCCATCTCCTCGAAGCGCTTCACGTCGATGCTGATCGGGAACGCGCCGACCTGGATCACCCGCTCGCGGAAATTCACGCGACCGGTGTGGCGATCGACCTTCGCGTCGGGGACGAACTGGGCGACGCAATCGAGGAAGTTCTGCGCGTAGCGATCGATCTGGAACTCCATCAGGTCGTTGCCGAGCAGGCCGCGGAGCAGCGCCTCGTGCGTCCCGCTCGGCAGCAGCCGGAGGATGTCCGGCGGCGGAAACGGGATGTGCCAGAACTGGTGGATGAAGAGCGACGGCCGCATCGCGCGCAGGAATTCCGCGGCGAGGCCGAAGTGATAGTCCTGGATCCACGCCATCGACCGGCCGGAGCAACGCTCGGCCTCGTCGGCCACGGCGTGCGCGAAGCGCAGGTTCACCGCGCGATAGCGCTCCCAGAACTCGGTGCGGAACTCGAAGTGCTGGATGAGCATGTGGCAGAGCGGCCACAGCGCGCGGTTCGCGAACCCGTGGTAGTAACCGTTGACGTCCGCTTCGTCGAGCCAGACGCGGCGCAGCGAGTATTCATTCTCGCCCGGCGGCACCTGGAGCCGCCCCGCCTCGTCGGACGTCTCGCGATCGCCGGTGCCGGAGCCCCACGCGACCCACGTCCCATGCGTGCGTCGCATGGTGGGATCGAGCGCGGTCACGAGGCCGCCGGCAGGTTGCTTGACCTCGATCTGTCCCGACGGAGCCTTGACGTGCTCGTACGGCTCTCGATTGGAGACGAGGATGAACTTGCAGTCGTTCAGGTAGTGCGTGTAGTCGTGCATTGGGACTCTGGTACGGAGCAACAAAGGTGCCCGGCTCGGCTGTCGGCTCCGCTGCGGCTCTCGGCTATCGGGGCCGGCTGACAGCTGCTCGCTACCGCTATCGCGGGCTAGCGGCTAGCGGCTATCGGCTGTCGGCTGTCGGCTGGCTGCCCGCGTTAGCGGACAGCCGTATTTTCATGAATGCGGAAGCTCACCATGCGCGCGCCCACACGGCTGGACTTCGGCGGTGGGTGGACTGACGTGCCTCCATATGATGTGGAACAGGGCGGCTTCGTCTGCAACGTGGCGATCGCCCGGTACGCTACCGTGCATGTCTCGGAGAGTGACGACCCCCACGCGCCCGCGGAGCTGGCGATGGGCCGCGAGGGCGACGTCGCGCTGCTCGCCGCGGTCGCCTCGAAATACGACCTGCGCGGGATCCGAATTTCCCTGACGAGCGACTTTCCCGTCGCGGCCGGACTCGGAGGATCGTCCGCGGCCGGCGTCGCCGCGATTGCCGCCGCGCTGCGCTGGGGCAACGTCGAGCAGTCCCGCGCCGAAATCGCCGAGGCGAGCCGCGACCTCGAGGTCCTCCAGCTCGGAATCGCCGGCGGGCGGCAGGACCACTACGCGGCGGCCTTCGGCGGCGCGCTCGGCATCCGCTTCGGCGAGTCGGTCGTCGCCGAGCGCATTCCCATGAGCGCCGAGACGGTCGCGGCGCTTCCGCGCCACTGCATCGTGTTGTACACCGGCGAATCGCGCGTCTCCGCGAACACGATCACCGCGGTGATGGACGCGTATCGCGCGGGCCGGCCGGCGGTGCGCGACGCCCTCGCCGCGATGCGCGAGCTGGCCAAGCAGATGGCGCCGGCGCTCTCGTCGGGAGACTTCGGGCTGCTCGGCCGCCTGGTCGGCGCGCACTGGCGCCACCAGCGGTCGCTCGATCCGGCGATCCCGACGCCACTGATCGACCGCATCATTGCCGCGGCGCTCGCCGCGGGCGCGACGGGCTGCAAGGCGCTCGGTGCGTCCGGCGGCGGCTGCGTGCTGATGATCGCCCCCGAAGATCGCGCTCCTGCCGTTCGCGCCGCAGTCGACGGAATGGGGACCGAGATCATCTATGCCGTCGACACCACGGGAGTCACCGAGACACACTGAGAATGGAAATCCAGCTTCATGGCGACTTTCCTCGTGGGGACCCGGTCGCCCTCACCGAGCTGCTCGTCGCGATCGACTCGCAGAATCCGTCGCTCGTCGAAGGCGGCGCCGGAGAGGAGGCGATCGGCTATTTCCTCGCCGGCCTCCTCGACCGATGGGGATTCCGGACGGAGGTGCAGAAGGTCGCCGGCCGCCGGTCGAACGTGGTGGCGCGCATCGGGAAACCGGGCGGGCGCTCTCTCATGTTCAACGGCCACCTGGACGTCGTCGGCGTCGGCGGGATGATCCACGCGCCCTTCACGCCCGAGCGGCGGGAGGGCCGGATCTACGGTCGCGGGTCGGCGGACATGAAGTCGGGCATCGCCGCGATGTGCTGCGCCGCGCTGATGGCGTACGACGCGGGGCTCGACGGTGAGATCATAGTAGCGGCGGTTATCGACGAGGAGTTCACCAGCCTCGGCACGCAGGCCCTGATCGCCAGCGGCGTGCGCGCCGACGCGGCGATCGTCACCGAGCCGACGCGGCTCGCGATCATGCCGGCGCACAAGGGATTCGTGTGGATCGAGCTGAGCTTCGCTGGCCGCGCAGCGCACGGCAGCCGTTACGACGTCGGCGTTGACGCCATCCGTCACGCGGGCCTCTTCCTGGCCGCGCTCGATCGTTACGAGCGCGAGACCCTCACCACGCGAAGCCACCCGCTGCTCGGCCGCCCGTCGGTGCACGCGGCGTTCATCAGCGGCGGCAGCGGTATGTCGACCTATCCGGACCGGTGCGAGCTGTCCATCGAGCGCCGCACCATCCCCGGCGAGACGACGGAGCAGGTGCGCCTGGAGATGGAGGAGCTGCTCGACAGGGTGAAGCTGGCCGACCCCGCCGTCGAGGCGTCGCTGAAGGTGACGATGCAGCAGCAGCCGAGCGACGTGCCGGCGACCGCGCCCATCGTGCAGGCGCTGTCGCGGTCGCTGGCGAGCAGTGCGATTCCCGAGTCGATCGCCGGGATGAGCGCGTGGACCGACGCCGCGCTACTCAACGCGGCGGGGATCCCGGCCATCTGCTTCGGGCCGGGCGACATCGCGCTTGCCCACGCGGCGGAGGAGTACGTCCCCGTGCGGGAGATCGAGGACGCGACGCGCGTCCTGGCCGATCTCGCGCTTCGGTGGACGTCGGGCCGGGGATAGCTTTCGCGAATGGCACAGCTTTCCACGAAACAGTACGACGATCTCGAGCGCGCGGTGCGCGACGGGAAGCGGGTATCGGTGATGCGGCGCGGCACGGAGTACATCATCGTGCCGCAGGCGGTCCGCGTGCGCTCCGGCAAGGAAGCGATCGAGGCGCGCAACCCGACGACCGGCGACAACATGGTGATCTTCATCGACGACATCGAGTCCTTCGTGGTCCTCCCGTCGTAGATCGATGACCTCATTGCCCGACCTCCCCCTCGTTGCGATCTACGCCGACGAATCCTGCCTCGGCAACGGCCGCGAGGGGGCGAACCCCGGCGGCGCCGGCGGCCTCGTCGAGTACACGAACAGGGCCGGCGAGCTGACGCGCTGGGACTACTGGTCCTCGGCGCCGGCGACGACGAACAACCGGATGGCGCTGGTGAGCGTCATCGACGCGTTCACGCTGCTCTCGCGAAAGGGCAGGCGCTTCCGCGTCTGCTTCACGAGCGATTCGCAGTACCTCGTGAAGGGGATGAGCGACTGGGTCTTCGGCTGGATGAGCCGCGGGTGGAAGCGAAAGGGCGGCGAGATCGAGAACCTGGCGCTGTGGCAGCAGGCGGTCGAGGTGGTCCGGCCGCACAAGGTGTCGTGGCACTGGGTGCGCGGTCACGACGGGCACCCGCAGAACGAGTACGCCAACCATCTCGCCACGCGCGCCGCGCGCGACCAGTCGCGCTCCGAGGGGCTGGTGGCGTCGGAGTTCGACGCGTGGATCGCGGCTGAGAAGGCCAAGGGCCGGGACCATGGCGCGCCGTCGCCCTTCCCGCAGTCGGGATCATTTCGGCCGACCAGACCCTATCAGCCAGTGTCATCCTGAGCGTAGCGAGGGATCTGCTTGTCAGACAGGAGCAGGTCCCTCGCTTCGCTCAGGATGACAACCAGCTACATGTCCGCTTTTTGCAGTAGCTTGGCGAGCTGTCCAGTCCGATACTCGAGCCCTACGGAACCATGAACGGAAAGAAGCTTGTCATCTTCGCGGCGGCCCTCGCGGCGGTCGCCGGGTGCTCCACCGGCGGAGCACCGGAGCCGATGCCGACCCCGACCACGTCCACCACGGCGAACACGCCGGTCGGCTGGCCGGTGCGGACGGCCGAGTACGTCGACCTGTGGCTTCACGGGTACGCGCTGCTGACGAACGACACGGCGAAAGTCCCGCTGTTCGAGCGCGGCTATCGCGAGCGTATGCTGGAGCTCCGCCGGCAGCGCAACGTCGTCACCGCGCTCGACGCGAACCGCCAGACGCTCATGGACGGCATCGCCCGCAACCCCGGCCTCGGCGACGGGCAGTTCGCCGTGTTCTCCTTCGCGTCGTGGGACGAGCTCGCGCGCGTCGCGCAGCTCTTCGTGCGCAACGAGGGCAGCCCGAGCACGGTGAACGATCCGACGACGCAGCAGCTCTTCGTGACGCTGCGGCAGTATTACCGGACCGTGGCGGACCGTGAATGGCTGCGGCTCTTCGTGCTGTCGATGCAGGAAGAGCAGACGAAGTTCTACCAGTCGTACTGGAACGCGCAGCAGGTCGATCGCGCGCCCGTCCGCCAGGCGGTCGAGGCGGCGTGGACCGGCACCTACCGCGCGAAGTTCCAGCGCTACCTGCGGAACGAGCGCCTCGTGGACGGCACCTTCATCCTCTCCCTGCCGCTCGACGGCGAGGGCCGGACGATCATCAGCCCGGTCCAGGGCAACGGGGTGACCGTGCCCCTCGCGGCGAACACGGCGGACGCGATGGCGGCGATCTACGTCTTCGCGCACGAGGTCGTCGGCGGCGCGTCGGGTCGCGCGGTCGAGGACAACCTGACGCCGGCCGAAGCGCGCGAAGGCGCCGCGACGAAGTACGTCCCGATCGCGGCCGTGCGCGGCGGCGCGATCCTGCTCCAGCGTATCGCGCCGGAGCTGGTGGCGGGCTACCAGCGCTACTACCTGCGCTCGACGGGCGCAGCGGTGCCGGCCGGTGATCCGAACGCGGCGTTCATCGCGGCGTACAGCCTTCCGGAAGCGGTGGCGACGGGGATCGCGAAGCAGATAGACCTGATCCTCGCAGGGATCTGAGGGAGGCTGGGTCCGGGGTCCCTCACTGCGTTCGGGACTATGTCCCTCGCGCTGCGCGCTCGGGATGAACTCATCCAGGCAGTCTGACAATGCCGGGGCCGAATCCGGGAGATTGCCTGGAAGAGTTTATCCCGAGCGCGCAGCGCGAGGGAGATAGTTCCGAGCGCGACAGCGCGAGGAACCTGCCAACAGGCTGTCCATCCTTCAGCCGAGCGCCGAGTCTGGGATACTCGCCTAACTTTCCCACCATGGCAGACGACCTGACTCCTCCTCGCAGGCTCGACCGCGCCGCGCTGGACAGGGTCCTCGCGCGGGCCGCCGAGCTCCAGTCCTCTTCAATAGAAGGTGGCGAGTCGGGCGCGCTGACCGAGGCGGAGATCCTCCAGCTCGGCCAGGAGGCGGGGATGTCGCCCGAACATCTCCGGCAGGCGATCGCCGAAGAGCGGACGCGGTCGGCGGCGCCCGACGACACCGGCTTCGCCGCGTCGCTCATCGGACCGGCGACCGTGCGCGCCTCGCGCATCGTCCAGGGGGCGCCGCGCGAGCTGCTCGAGGTGATCGACGCCTGGATGCAGAAGCAGGAATGCCTCAAGATCAAGCGTCGCGTGAACGAGCGCATCGTGTGGGAGCCGCGGAACGACCTCGTCGCGAACATCCAGCGCGGCTTCAAGCTCGGCGGCGGGGAATACGCGCTGAACCGGGCCGCGGAAGTGTCGGCGACGGCGACGGTGGTGGACGCCAGTCGGACGCTCATCGCGCTCGACGCGAGCCTCGCGCAGTACCGAGGAAAGCTCGGGATGACGACCGGGATCGTCGGCGGACTCGGCGCCGGAGCGAGCGTGGTGGGTGTGGTGCTCGGCGTGTTCATGCCCGTCGCGATCATTCCCGCCGTCGTCGTCGCCCCGGTCGCCTGGGCGGTCTCGCGGAGCGCGCAGGCGAAGGCGGTCGATCGCGGCCAGCTCGCGCTGGAGCAGCTGCTGGATCATCTCGAGCGTGGAGATCACCGGCGGCC
>CAMLHT010000030.1 GCA_946479895.1 uncultured Gemmatimonadota bacterium
CGAGATCGGGGGAGATGGTCGAGTCGCCGACGCGGCCGCCATAGATGGTGGGCACGGCCTCGCCGCGGAACGATCCGCCGAACGGCTGGCCGCCGAGCGCGAGTGCGAAGCCGATCCGGGGAACGAGAAGGAAGTCAGTACCCCATCGCAGGGTCTCTCCTCCGACGCGAAGCACGGCGGCGGTGTCGGGCGCGCGCGAGATCCACGGGATCTCCTGGAGGTACGTCCCGTTGTCACCGGCCGGCTCGAGTCCGAGTCGCCGGAGCTCGGCGGCGATGTAGGTCGCCGACCGAACGCCCCCGCGACGACCGGTATCACGTCCCTCCATCGAATCGTCGGCGATGATGTATTCGCGCGTCATCACGTCGGCGACGGTGATGGCCGGCGTCGTCGGGCGCGCGGCGTGGGTCTTCGGGCCGCGCGGGGCGATGATCTGCTGGGCGAAAGTCGACGAGGCGTGACCGGCGACGAGCGCCATCACCGCCATGCCGATACGGAGGGATCTCATGACGAACATTGGGTTGAGGGGAATACGGACCCAGGTTTGACAGCCGAAAGGCGACGGCGGATCAGCGCCCGCGCCAGATCCGCCCCGCTTCACCGCGGATGGTCAGCCCCTGGCGGTCGCAGTACTCGAGGAGAGGGATGAGGAACTTGCGCGAGGTCCCGAGGGCTTCGCGAAGCTCGGCCGGCGTGTACTCCCGTGGTTCGGGCATGGCGGCCTTGAGACGGTCGAGGACGGCCGCCAGGGATTCCTTCGTGTAGTAGCGGCCCGGCTCCACCTGGATGACGGCGCCGGTCCGCTCGAGAAATCGCATGACGTTGCCGAGTGCCGGGCCAAGTCGAGGCGTCATCTCGCCGACCGTCGGCGGTTCGCCTCCCGCGGCGGACAGCTCGGCCAGCGCCGCCTGGACAACCTTCTCCTCGGCACCCGAAAGGCCGGCGGAGAACCCGGGCTGCCGGATGACGCCGGCATCGCTGGTCAGCTTTCGGGACTCGACGAGGGCGCCAAGGACGTGATCGAAGAGAGCCTCGGGCACGCGCGCCTTCGCCCGGAGATCATTGACCGGCGCGCCGCGGTCGAGAGGCTTCGTCCGATGGTGCTCGGCGACGTGCTTGCGGATGGTCTTGCCAAGATCCTCGAGGACCGCCGCAGGCCAGAGGCGATCGCCGACGGCCACGACCTCGTTCCGGGCCGACGCGATCATCGCCGGAATTGCCGAAGGCTCCAGGCCGAGTCGCTGCGGAAGGCGGGATACCGCGACGCCCACGACTCCGCTCTCGTCCACCATCCGCCGGAGACGATCGCGAAGCTCGAGGCCCGCGGGCCATGGCTTCGCGCGCCTTGGCGGAAGCGGATCGACGACCACGCCACCGCCGATGGTCTCGAGCGGAGACGAACGGCGCAGGACGAAGCGATCTCCCGCGCGAAGAACGACGGGGGAGTCGAGGACGATGCGGGCCGGGCGAACGAGCAGGTCCCTCGCTTCGCTCGGGATGACAGGGGGAGAGCTCGGGATGACAACGCGGGCGCCGACTTCGGACGTGCCGAGATGGAAGCGCACACGAGTCCGCGGACCAAGGACGACGTCAGCCCCGAGCGACACCTCGGCCCGAAGCGACCGCGAGGCCTCCCACGAGGGGTCGCTCACGAGCACGAAGCCGCGCGACAGCTCGTCGACCTCGACGCCGGCGAGTGCGATCGCGGCGCGATCGCCGGCATGGATCGTCGTGACGGAATGCCCGTGGGTCTGGAGGCCGCGGACGCGGGACTCGCGATCCCACGGAAGGATGCGCACGCTCGCTCCGTCGGAGAGCGAACCACTCCAGACCGTTCCGGTGACCACGGTTCCCGTCCCCTTCACCGTGAACACGCGGTCGATCGGCAGGCGGAAGAGGTCGTCGGAGCGGCGGGCGGGCACCTCCTTCGCGACGGCGACGAGGGCGCGCCGCAGCTCGGCGATTCCCTCGCCGCGCGTCGCCGACACAGGGATGATTCGCGCCCCCGACAGGCGGCTCGACTCCAGGAACGCGGCGACGTCGGCCCGGACGAGGTCGAGCCAGTCGCCGTCGGCCATGTCGCTCTTGGTCAGCGCGACGACGCCGCGGCTCACGCCCAGGTGGTCGAGGATCGCGAGGTGCTCCCGGGTCTGCGGCATGACGCCTTCGTCGGCGGCGATGACGAGGAGCGCCATGTCGATGCCGGTCGCGCCGGCGACCATCGTGCGGACGAAGGCCTCGTGGCCGGGGACGTCGACGATCCCGACGGTCCCCACTCCCTCGAGCTCCAGCGGGGCGAAGCCGAGGTCGATCGTGATGCCGCGGCGCTTCTCCTCGGGCAGGCGGTCGGTGTCGACGCCGGTCAGCGCCTTCACCAGCGTGGTCTTGCCGTGATCGATGTGGCCCGCGGTCCCGAGGATCACGCCGCGCTCCAGGTTCCCGTTTCCCAGGCCTCGAAGGCGCGGAGCGGCTTGCCGTCCGACAGGTGCTCGACCACGAACTCCCGGAGCAGGCGCTGATGCGCGCGCGCCTCGACCTCGGTCAGCGCGACGGCCCCCTCGACGCCCGACACCATGTCGAGGAGCGACAGTCGCGCCGACGCCGGCAGCTTGCGCCCGACGCGCGCGAGCCTCGCGCACGTCTCGCAGAGCGCGCCGCCCGAGGACTGGCTGAAGAGCACAGTCTCGTCCCCGGTGAAGGCCCGCTGGCATTCCCCACATTCCTCCAGCGAGGGCGCGAACCCGAGCGCCGCGAGGATGCGCCAGGCGCCGGCGATTGCCGCGTCACGCGCGGCGTCGCCGTCGGCGACGGCGATTCTGTCGAACGCATCGGTCGCCACGTCGAACAGCCCGGGATCGGTGTCGTCCTGCGCGAAGCGCAAAAGCAGCTCGGCGAGCGCCGAAGCGCCGGTGAACCGCGAGAGGTCCGCGCCGATCGCGCCCCGCGTTCGCGTGACGTCGAAGGAGCCGAGGGTATCGAGGTCCCGGCCCGGCTTCACCTCGAGCTCGGCGACGCCCTGCGCGAAGAGGTCGAGGCCCGAGCCGAAGCGCTTCCGCGAGCTCCGGGCCCCGCGCGCCAGGGCCGACCGAAGCCCGAGATCCCTCGTCAGGAGCCTGATGATCCGGGAGGACTCGAGGTAGTCGAACGCATGCAGGACGACGGCCTCGGACGAGTGCGCGGGCATGACCGAAAGCTAGTCCGGCGCGCGGTCGCGCTCAGCGCGGCGACTTCGCGCGCCGCTTTCCGATAAAGAACGCCAGTCCGATCATGAGGAGGGCACTCACCGCGAAGTTCCCGAACAACCCCTCGGAATGGACGCTGATCGACTCCAGCTCGTCCCGGGGGCCGAGGCGGGCGTTGGCCGTGACCATCGGACGGCCATAGGTCCGATGCCGCGTCGCCGGCTCGACGTTCACCATGGTATGGCCCGGCTCCGCGCTTACGCTCACGCCTGGGCCGCGCGACAGATAGACCGGGCCCGGGATGACGCTCAGCCCGGCGCCCATGACGACGGTGGCCAGCGCCAGCAGGCGAACGAAACGCCTGCGGCGGCGCTGTGCCTCCGGCGGAATTGGCGCAGGCGGAGCGGAGACCGCCCCCGCCGCGCCGTCCACCGGCATCGATGCCTGGCGTTCACGGAACGACTCGTTCATGCCGCAAGATATTGTCGGCCGCGGCCCGACGCCGGTGGCGTCAGTACGCCACGCGGGCACCCGCGAGCAGCATCCGTCCCGGCGACCGATACCCGGCGATCGTCTCGTACTTCGTGTCGCCCGCGTTGGACACCCGGCCGGTGAACGAGATCGTCGGCCGGCTGGCGGAGGTCGGCAGCGCGTATTCGGCCGACAGGTCGACCAGCGCGTAGGCGGGCAGCGTCACCGCCGACGTCGTGAAGTCGGGATTGAACCGGCGGTCGTCGCGTTCGCCCGTCCACGCGACCGCGACGTCGGCGCGCAGCCGGTCGATACCCGTGTAGCCGACCACGAGCCCGCCAGTGAAGGCCGGACGCCGCAGCAGCCGCTCTCCCTCGACGAGCGTGGCCGTTGCCGCCGGGCTGAAGCCGCGCTCGAGGACCTTCGTGTCCAGGCTGGTGAGCGAGAGGTCGAACCGCACGCCGTGCACCGGCGGGTGGGTCAGCTCCAGCTCCACGCCCCGCGACTGGGCTCGCGCGATGTTGAAGTAGTTCGGCGTTCCCGGCGCGGCCGCGCCGTCGTAGTCGATCAGGTCCCGGAACCGCTGGTCGAAGTACGTCGCCTGCACCCGCACCGCGTCGCCCTGCGAGACGCCGACTTCCCAGCTCGACGATTGCTCGGGCTTCAGGTCGGGATTGCCGGTGGTGTACGCCGTCGGGAAGGTCTCGAAGAACGAGGGTTCCCGGAACGCCGTGCCGGCGCTCGCCCGCAGCTTCGTGGACCCGAAGACGGCCGCCTGCCCCGACACCCGGTAGGTCCCGAAGGTGCCGAAGCTCTCGTTGCGGTCGACCCGGCCGCCCACGACCGCCGTCGTCCGCTCGCGCGTGTTCACCAGCTCCGCGAACACCGCCTGCGCGTGCCGCGCCGCGTTGAAGACGGAGGCGTCGGTGAAGGCGCCGAAGCTGGACTGGCTGTGGGCGCGCTGCGCCTGCTCCTCCAGCTGCCCGCCGAGCGTGAAGACCGATCCGGCCCCGAGCGGTGAGACCGCCCGCAGCTCCGCGGCGCGACGCGTGATGTGGTCGAGGCTCTGGAAGGAGCTCGATCCGCCCTGGGTGGCCGCGTCGTCGCTCCCCCCGTCATGCGCGCTCGCGGTGACCGCGCCCTGGAGCGTGAGGCGCGAATTGACGATGCGGCGAAGCCGGGCGCTCAGGGCCAGCTCGCTGGCCATCGTGAACGCATTGCTGTCGACCGGCTGGCCCACGCCGTCCGTGGGGTAATGCGCGACGGCATCCGAGTACCGCACCGTGAACGTGCCTTCGGTCTTCTCGTTGATGGCGGCGTCGGCGCGGCCGCTGAAGACGGAGTTGCCGTTGGCGTTGTTGAAGTCGTAGATCCCGTCGGATCGGTGATGCGCGAGCCCGACCGAATAGGTCGCGGCAGCGGACGAGCGCGATACCTGGGCTTCGCCGTCGAGCGTGCCGTAGGTGCCGCCCCGCACGCTCGCCATCATCCGCGCGCCGCCACGGCCGCTCCGGGTAATCACGTTCACGACGCCGGTCACCGCGTCCGACCCCCACACCACGCTCGACGGCCCGCGCACGACCTCGATCCGCTCGACGTTGTCGGTCGTCAGCGTGGACCAGTCGAACGAGCCGCCTGGCTGGTTCACCGGGACGCCGTCGATGAGCACCTTCGTGTAGTTGCTCTGGCCGCCCCGGACGAACACCGAGGTGACGGCCCCGAACGACCCACTGCGCGCGATCGCCACGCCGGGCACGTCCCGCAGCGCCTCGGTGACGCTGGTGATGCCGCGGGCGCGGAGGTCAGCGCCCTTGAGGATCGTCACGCTGGCCGGAAGATCTCCGATGGCCAGCGGCGTGCGCGTCGCCGTGACGACGACCGGATCGATGCGCGCCGTGTCGGGCACGACCTGCGCGCGGGCGGCAGCGGTAGACAGTGAGATGGCGAGGACGGCGAGGATCTTCGTGCGGGACATGGCAGCCTGGATCAGGAGGGTCGGCGAAGAGGAACGAGCGTCGGCGTGCCCGTGGTCGGGTCGACGGCGACGGTGATGGGCCAGCCGTAGACACGCTCGAGTGTCGCCGGCTGCATGACGTGAGCGGGCGCGCCGTCGGCGATGACCTTGCCGGCGTCGAGCAGGACGATTCGCTGGGCGAAGCGCGCCACGAGGTTGAGGTTGTGGCTGACGAGGAGAACCGCCTGGCCATCCCGCGCGAGAGCGACGAGCAGCTCGAACACGGTCATCTCGTGGCCGATGTCGAGGAACGCCGTCGGCTCGTCGAGGACGAGGCCTTCCCCGCCCTGCGCCAGCGCCCGCGCGAGCCGCACGCGCTGCCGCTCGCCGCCGGACAACGCATCCATCGGCCGGGAGAGGAACTCGCCGACGCCGGTCAGGTCCGTCGCGCGCTCCATCGCCTGCCGGTCCGCCTCGCCGACGCGATGCCAGGCACCGATGTGCGGGAAGCGTCCCAGCGCGATGTATTCGGCCACAGTCGCCGGGAATGCGGTCTCCTCGCTCTGCGCGACGACGGCAACCGCCTTTGCCACGTCGCGCCGCTCGGAGTCGGCGATCGGCCGGTCATCGATGAGCACCTGCCCGGCCTGTGGCGCAACGCGCCCGACGAGGGCCCGCACGAGCGTGCTCTTGCCCGACCCGTTCGGGCCGACCACCGCGGTGATCTCTCCCCGCGCGGCCGAGAAGGACACGCCGTCCACGGCGGGACGCTTCGCGCGCGGGTACCGCACGACGAGCGACCGGTACGCGATCACGTGAGCCTCCGCAGGCGGGCGAGGAAGAACGGAACGCCGAGCACCGCGGTCACCGCCCCGAGGGGCAGCTCGGCGGGTGGCCGGACCGTTCGCGCGAGGATGTCGGAGGCCACGACGAGAACCGCCCCGATCAGGGCGCTGGCGACGATCATCGGACGATGACGCCGCGCGCCGATCATGCGGGCGAGATGCGGAACGACGAGACCGACGAACCCGATCAGGCCGGCGCCGGCAACCGTCGCGGCGGCCAGCAGCGAAGCGGCGAGGAAGATGCGGCGCATCGCCCCATCCACGTCGACTCCCAGGCCTGCGGCGGCTTCGTCGCCAAGGGTGAGCACGTCGAGCTCACGCGCCCACACCAGCAGCGCGCCGCCGCCGACCACGAGGTAGATCGCGAGAATCCCCACGTTCGCCATGGTCGCGTCGGCGACGGAGCCCATCATCCACCACAGCGCGCCACGTACCGTGCTGGCCGGCTCATTGGCCAGCAGGATCATGATGGCGGCGTTCGCGAAGGCGCCGACGACCACGCCGCCCATGATCAGGACGCGCGGATCACCCCGCGTGCCCGACGCGTGCGCCACGAAGAGCGTGAGCGCGACCGCCACGGCCGCGCCCGCGAAGGACGCGAATGGAAGGAACGCGAACGACACGCCGAGTCCGACGGCCAGCACGGCGCCCACCGCCGCGCCGCCAGACACTCCGAGCAGATACGGCTCGGCCAGCGTGTTGCGCAGCGCGCCCTGGAGCGCGGCGCCGGAAACCCCGAGCCCGGCGCCGACGAGGATCGCGAGCAGGGTGCGAGGCAGCCTCAGGGTGCGGACGACCGAGACCGTCGTCGCATCGCCATGGCCGAAGATCGCCGACCAGACCGCGGCCGGATCGAGGTGCATCGTGCCCACCCCGAGCGCGAGGAGCAGTGTCGCGGCGAGCAGCGCCACCAGGCCGATCCACCAGGCGACGCGCACTTACCGGATCACTCCGGGATGCAGCAGGTTCGCGAGATTCACGGCGGCCATGCCGAGCGTGACCGACGGCCTCCCGACGATCATCGTGTCGTAGACGAACACCTTCTTCGCCCGCACGGCCGGCACGACCTGCCAGCTGGCGCTCGCGAGGATGGCGCGGGCCGTGGCGGGGCCGACGATGAGCACGTCGGGATTGCGGTCGACGATGTCCTCCATCGTCACGATCGGCGAGACCGCCTTCACGTCGCCGTAGACGTTGGTGCCGCCGGCGATCTCCACGAGCTCGTTGAGAAAGCTGTGCTTTCCGATGGTGATGATCGGCTTCTCCCAGGTGTGGAAGAAGACCGAGACCCTCGGCAACGCCGCCGTCGCCTTGCGCACGCGGTCGAGGGTGCGCTGGACTGAGTCCACCACGTTCCTCGCGCGCGCCTCCTCGCCGGTGAGGCGCCCGAGCAACAGCGTCACGCGCGCGAACTCGGCGATGCTGTCCACCCGCATCGCCACGGTCGGCACGCCGGCCGCGCGCAGCTGCGATGCCGCCATGCGGTTGTCGTTGTTGGCGTAGAGCACGACGAGGTCCGGCCGGGCGGCGAGCACCGACTCGACGTTGGGGCGCAGGGCATCGCCGACGTCCGGGACCAGCTTCGCGGAGTCGGGCCAGCTGTCCCACTTCGTGCGGCCGACGACGTGCGACCCGACGCCGATGGCGAAGAGGATCTCGGTGGTGGTCGGGTTGAGGGAGACGATGCGCTTCGGGATGGAATCGACGCGCGTCGAGTCGCCGAAGTCGTCGACGACGACGTTCGCGCCGGACGCCCGCCGCTGCTCACCCTGGGTGCAGGCGGTCAGGATGACCAGGGTCATCGCGAGCGCGCCCGCAGTCATCCTGAGCGCAGCGAGGGATCTGCTTTTCCGCGAGGGAGGAGCAGTTCCCTCGCTTCGCTCAGGACGACATGACGATGTAAACACGAAAGGCACCCTTCCCCGGATGGAAGGATGCCCGGAAACGCCGGCGAAGGCAGAGTGCCCCGCGAACGCCACCGATCCTCCCCCGAGGACCGCTTGAAGTGGTATCGAACGGGGTCGTCTCCTGGCTCCGGGCCACGCTGCTCGCCTTCCCGACTCTCGTCAGTGGCATCTCGAGCAACGCGCGTACTGCCCGTTACAGTGGCGGGGCCGCACCGGCTTGTACCGGTTTCCGTGTCCCCTGTTCGCTATGTGAAGCGGAAACTACGCCGGACCGTTTCGGGCGGCAAGCGCGGCATTGAGTCGCGCCTTGAGCGCGGCGCGCCTGTCGGCAAACTCGGCGCGCTCCGCATCGCTGACCGCTCCGCGGCGCTCGAAGTCCACGTCCATGCGCGCGAGCTCGCTGACGAGCGCCTCGACGGGATCGCGGCCGGCAACCGGCGCGGCGGCCGTCGCGCGGGGACGGCGCCGCTTCCAGAACACGAATGCCAGCGCCAGCAGCATGGCGATCGAGATCGTCCAGGCGACGATTCGCACGCCATTCCGGCCGAGCCGCGACGTCGGCTTCGGCATGTTGAAGGTCAGCACCGTGCGCGCGGGAACGTTCTGCGCCAGCAGGCGGCGGAACGGAACGCCCTCCTGCTGCACCGGCGCGACCTCGGTGAAGCCTCCACCGTCCACCAGCGCCGCCTGCTCCTGGATGAGCAGCTCGAAGACCGACGCGGTGTCCACCACCGGCATCGTCATCGGAAACGCATCCGGGCCCAGCGTGTACGTGAACGAGACCTGGCGGATGCCCGGGCTGATCGGCGAGAAGACGTCGAGATGGTCGTCCGTGACCTTCGTCATGGACGGCGAGATGTCTCCCGTCGGATTGATCTCGACGTCCTTCGCGCCCTTCGGCAGCGGCGCGCGCCAGACGGGATTCCTCTCACTGCCCATCACGGTGAACGTGCTGTCGTTCATCAGCTCGTACACCTCGATCACCCGGCGGCGGTCGCCGGAGTCGGGGGCGGTGATCACGAGATGCCGGCCGGCGACGCGAATGGGATAGGGCGGCGCCGTGGTGTCGAAGACCATGATCGCCCCGTCGTCGCCCGTGATCCGCGGGCGCGTCAGCGGGGCCGAGATGTACGACACGCCGGAATACGTGGTGATGGCGATGTAGGTCGCCTGCGACGACCCGAAATGCGGATAGCGGACCTGATAGTGCCCGCGCGAATCGGTGCGCGACGAGTCGAGCGCGCCGCCGCTCACGTTGCCGGAGGCGTCGCTCGCGATGCGATGCACCACGACCCACTGACCGGCGACCGGCTTAGGGCCCGAGCGCTTCCCGAGCTGGACGAGTCCGTCCACGGTCCAGGTCTCGCGTGGCACCGAGTCGGACTGGGCGGACGCTCCTGCGGCCAGCGCCGCCACGAGCGCGAAAGCCACCAGGACCGACGCCCTGAAACGGAGCAGCAGGTGCAGGACCGCGCTCCTGCCGGCGACCTCAGAGCTTGAAATCGCCAAAGTCCTCGGGGCGGAGCTTCTCGAGATATGCCTTGAGCTCGTCCGCGGTCAGGCGCGTGCCCTCGCCGCTCTTCCGCTCGGACGGATCGATGGACTCCCCGCCCTCGGATTCTTCGTCCGGATCGCTCAGGAGGTCTTCGGCGGCGAAGATCGGCGCGTCCATCCGCAGGGCCACGGCGATGCCGTCGGACGGCCGCGCGTCGATGATCCGGATCGCGTCGTTCGTCTCCAGGTGCAGCTCGGCGAAGAAGGTGCTGTTCGCGACGTGCGTGATCTCCACGCGGCGGAGCTTCGCGCCCACGCCCTCGATGATGTTGCGGCAGAGGTCGTGCGTCAGCGGCCGGGCGTGCTTGATGTTGTGGATGCGCATCACGATCGACTCGGCCTCGGGACGGCCGATCCAGATCGCGAGCACGCGCTCGCCGGCCTTCTCCTTGAGGATGACGACGAACGTCTCCGTCGAGGCGTCGAATCCGATGCGCGAAATGAAGACTTCCACCATGATGCGTGAAAGCTAATCGCGCGGCTCAGTCGGCCGGGGCGTCGTCGGCGCCGATCAGCCGCTCGTCGTCGATGGCGCGCTTGAGGCGGGAGCGCAGCTCCAGGCCCGCCGCCGCGGCCGTCGGCGCGTCGAGCGCAGCGCGCGCCGCGACCTCGGCCGTCTCCACCGAGATCGAGCGCACGATGCGCTTCACCAGCGGCACCGATCGCGGCGCGACGCTCAGCTGGCGGACGCCGAGCCCGATGAGGGCGAACGCCATCAGCGGCTGCGACGCCATCTCGCCGCAGACGCACACCTCCAGCCCCGACTCGCGCCCGATCTCCACGGTCCGCCGGATGAGCCGGAGCACCGCGGGGTGCAGCGGCGTGAATCGCGACGCCAGGTTCGCGTTGCCCCGGTCCACCGCCAGCGTGTACTGCACGAGGTCGTTGGTGCCGATGCTGAAGAACGCCACGTCGCCGACCAGCGTGTCGGCGGCGACCGCGGCGGCCGGCGTCTCGATCATCACGCCCAGCTTGACGTCCTTCCTGTACCGGACGTTCCGCGCGTCGAGCTCCGCGGCCGCCTCCGTGAGCAGGGCGCGCGCGGCGCGCACCTCGTCGAGCGTCAAGACCAGCGGCAGCATGATGCGGATGTCGCCATGCACCGCTGCCCGCAGCAGCGCGCGCAGCTGCGTCTTGAAGATCGCCGGCTCGTCGAGGCACATCCGGATGGCGCGCCAGCCGAGGAACGGGTTCGGCTCGCTCGGATATCCGCCGACCGGCAGCTTGTCTCCCCCGATGTCGAACGTGCGGATTACCACCGCCTCGTCGCCGAACGCCTCGGCCACCCGCCGGTAGGCCCGATATTGCTCCTCCTCGTCCGGCATGGCGGCGCGCCCCACGACGAGGAACTCGGTGCGCATCAGTCCCACGCCCTGCGCACCGCTGTTCGCCGCGAGCTCCGCTTCCTCCGGCAGGTCGACGTTCGCTCGCAGGATGATGCGCACGCCGTCGGCGGTCACGGCGTCGAGCTTCGCGACCGCCCGGAGCTCCGCCTCCGCCACCTCCTCGAGACGCGCGCGCTCGCGATACGAATCGATGTCCTTGACCGACGGATTTATGATCAGGAGGCCCGTCGAGCCGTCGAGGATGGCCGACTCGCGACCCGTGAGCTGGGTCGTGGCGCTCCTGAGCCCGACGATCGCCGGAATCCCGAGTGAGCGCGCGAGGATCGCCACGTGCGAGGTGCGCGTGCCGGCATCGGTGGCGATGGCGGCGATCGCCTCCCGATCGAGTTGCACCGTGAGGCTCGGCGTCAGGTCGTGCGTGACGAGGATCGCGTTGGCGCCCTTCGGCACGTCGACCGGGTCGTGATCGGGCAGGTCGAGCAGCAGCGTCAGCACGCGGATCTCGACGTCCTTCAGGTCCCCGACCCGCTCGCGGAGCATCGGGCTGGGGCTCCGCGCGAACGTCTGGCCCCACTCGTACATCACGATCTCGAACGCCTTTTCGGCGGCGAGGTTCTGGCGGATCAGCTCCTCGACGGCAGTGACCAGCGAGTTGTCCTCGAGGATCGAGGACTGCACGTCGAAGATCGCCGACTCCTCCTCGCCCGCCGACTTCGCCACGCGCTGCTTGATGTGCGTGAGGCGCTCCTTGGCGCGGCGGATCGCGTCGCGCAGTCGCTCGAGCTCCGCCGGGATCGCCTCGTCGGCGACGATGCGATGCTTGACGTCCGGCACCTCCCATCGCAGCAGCCGGATGGGACCGACCGCGATGCCGGGCGAAGCGGGAATGCCGGTGAGCTTGCGCTCCATCAGGGCTCCCCGAAGCCGTTCTCGATCACCTGCGCGATGGCGTCGATCGCCGCCTGGGCATCCTCGCCGTCGCCCTTGAGCAGCACCGTCGAGCCGCATTCGGCGGCGAGCATCATGACGCCCATGATGCTCTTCGCGTTCACGTCGAGCCCGTCCTTGACGATCGTCACGTCGCTCTTGAAGCGCGCGGCGGTCTTCACGATCTCGGCCGCGGGCCGGGCGTGGATTCCTGCTTCGTTGACTACCTGGACGGCGCGTTCTGGCATTAGCGGGCCACGGAGACGATGGCGACGATCGCGAGGACGAACAGGGTGAGCCTCCACCCCTCGATGCGGTGCTTCAGTCGAACGATGACCGCGCCGCCGAGGATCGACGCGGCGAGGACGACACCGGTGAAGGCCCGCCCGGGACCGATCACTTCGTGGAGGGCGAGCGGAAGTCCGATCCCGGTCGCGAGCGCCGCGAGCCGGGCGATATGCGGCGAACCCTGCCGGAGCAGTGGATGGCCCAGCGCCGCCGCGACGCGGAGCCCGTGGCGCCATCCGGTATTGAGTCCCCACCACCGGATCCCGATGTGGACGACGTTGTAGAGCAGCAGGAATGTGCCGAGAACCTCATACGCTCCGCCACCCAGCCCGAACACCGCCAGCGCGGCGAGCGAACAAAACGGCAGCCAGCCCGCCCAGATGAGCCGGTCGCCGACGCTGCCGAGGGGCCCGGGGAGGGCGGCCCGGAAGCGCTCGATCCGATCCGCCGGCTCCTGGTCCAGCTCGACCCGGGCCAGCGCCCCGACCGCGACGGCCGCGAAGTATGGATGCGCGTTGAAGTACCGCGACTGGCGGGCGAGCGCCGCCTTGAACTCAGGCGAATGCCTGCCGCCGGGAAGCCGGCGGAGGGCCGGCTCGAGGCAGAAGGCGATGCCGTTGCCCAGGAGCGTCTCGTAGTTCCACGCGCCCTGGATCGCGAACATGCGCAGCAGCATGGACAGGCGCGTGCCCAGCGGAAGATCCGGAACCCGCTTCTGCTCGCTCATCGCGTCACCAGCAGCGCGAGGCCGATGACCAGGCCGCCGATGAACGTCCAGCGGGCCCAGGGCACGGAGTGAAAGAGCTTCCAGGCGGCGCCCATTGCCACGCTCGCCGCCACGCCGACGACGAGTGACCGCGACGTCATGCCGTCGAGGTCCCAGATCGAGATCGTCATGGTCATCAGCGGGCGGAACACGACATACGCGATGCCCGTCAGCAGCGTCCCGCGAAGCAGGTCGAGGCTCATCCCGGTCAGCTGGACCCCGATGACCGTGCCCCGCGCGCCGGCGTCGAGGCCGTGGCGATGGCGGTCCGCTTCACGGGCGTTGAGCCGTCGCAGCTGATACATCGTCCAGGCGCCGATCCAGCCCGTCGCGATCGCCGCGATGACGGCCATCGTCATCGCGCCCGCCGGGTGCGACGGGTGCGCCGCGAACAGCGCCCCGCCCACCGTCGCCGCCGACCCCCACTCGGGATACTTGGCGGCGCCGAACGGCAGTGTCTCCAGCGCGATCAGCTCCAGCGCCGCGCCGATCAGCAGGCCGCTCGGCGAGTGCCCGACGAGCGCGCCGGCGACCGTGGCCGCGACCAGCGGCCGCGAGAACATCGCCTGCGGAAAGCTGACGACGTCCAGCCCGAGCAATCCGCCCAGGACGGCGATCGGCAGGACATCGAGCAGCGTGATGGTCACCCTTCGGTCCCGGCGAGAATCTGTTCGAGCGAGAACTGCTCGGCTCCCGGCAGGTCCTGCGCGAACACGCGCGTGCGCCGGCCGATCGCCTCCAGCTCCGTCGCTTCCTGCGGGGTGAGGAAGACGTAGCGCAGCTTCTGCTGGCGGCCGGCGCGGTGATGGATGCCGCCGACGTTCACCGCCTCGACGACGCCGGCGTCCACCAGCCGGCGCATGGTCGCGATGTCCGGCGTGAGCAGGATTCCCGGACGGTCGTCCGCCTGCAGGTCCCGGATGAGGCCGATGCCGTCCTCCGCATTGACGAAGAACACTTCGACGTGGGGCGGCACGCCCATGCGATACAGCTCCTGCTCCCAGTCACTCGCCGCGACGTCGTCGTCGACGAGGACGATGAACTTGACGTCCATCGGTTGCCCCCAGCCGACGACCACCTGCCCGTGGATCAGGCGGTCGTCGATGCGGTACAGCACGAAGCTCACGCGGCCCCTCCGTGCACGACGATGGCCTGGCGTCCGCGCTCGGCGGCGTGCCGCGCGGCTTCGGCCGGTGTCCCGGCGTTGCTCAGCACGAAGTCGAGCAGCATCGGCAGGTTGGCGCCGACGACAAGCACGACGTTCGGGAGGTCGCGCAGCGCCTTCCGCGCGGCCATCGACGCGCTGCCCGCCTGGAGGTCGGTGAACACGACCTTCGCGCCCGATTCACCGAGATGCGCCCGGAGCCATTCCTCGATCTGCTGCAACGACCGGTCCTGCACGGAGAGCGCGAGCAGGACGGCGCCCTGCCCCGTGATCTTCTCGACCGCCGACAGCATGCCGGCGGCGAAGTTCCCATGACCGATCACGATCGCCCTGGGCTTCGTCGCCAAGTGCGGATTACTCATTGTCCTCCTGGAGATACCGGCGCACGTCCGTCGCCGCGCGCATCTGCTTCTTGAGGCGTTCGTTGAATCGCGTCGCCGGGTCGATCCCGCTGTACTTCAGCAGGTGATTGAGCGCGATCACCTCGGCGATCACGGTGATGTTCTTGCCGGGGTTCAGCGGCACCCGGACCTTGGGGACCTCGACGTCGAGGATGAGCGTCGTCTCGCCATCGAGGCCGGTGCGGTCGACCGCGGTGTCGTCCTGATGCCAGTCCTCGAGCTGCACGACGACCTCGATGCGCTTCTGCTGGCGGACGGCGCGGATCCCGAAGATCCCGGGAATGTCCACGAGGCCCACGCCGCGGATCTCCATGTAGTGGCGCTGGAGCTCGTGGCCGCGCCCGATGAGCACGTCGCCGCCGCGGCGCTTCACGATCACGAGGTCGTCCGCCACCAGGCGGTGGCCACGCTCGACGAGGTCCAGCACGCACTCGGACTTGCCGATGCCCGACCGGCCCACGAACAGCAGGCCCACGCCGAAGATGTCGGCCAGCGATCCGTGCAGGTTCGTCGTCGGCGCGAACTCCTCCTCCAGCCAGGGCTTGGCCTTCGTATAGAAGTCGTTCGTCTTGAGCGACGTCACGAGCAGGGCGACGCCGGCGATCTTCGCCTCCTCGACCATCTCCACCGACGGCTGCTGGCCCTTGGTGATGACGGCGCCCGGAATCGGGAACGCGAAGAACTGGCGCATGATCCGTCGGCGCTCGTCGGGCGCGAGCGACGCGAGATAGGTCATCTCGGTCTCGCCGAGGACCTGGATGCGGTTCGACGGGAAGCGCTCGGTGTAGCCGGCGAGCACCAGCCCGGGGCTGGAGATGTTCGGGCTCCGCACCGGGCGGTCCAGTCCGTCCGTTCCCTCGACCTGCTCGAGCAGCAGCGCGCCCCGCAGGCGCTCGAGGAATGCGCGCATCGTCAGGTTCGCGCTCATCGCCCGATCACCTCGGCGAGGTGCGCCTCGGTCTCGCTCGCAGCGCGCTCCCAGGTGAAGCCGGTGGCGAACACCCGGGCCTGGGCGCCGAGGCGGGCCAGGAGCTCCGCGCTTTCCGCGATGCGGGTCATCGCCGCGGCCATGGCGACGGTGTCGCCGTGCGGCACGAGGTAACCCGTCTCTCCGTCACGGATCGACTCCCGGATGCCCGGCGAATTGGATGCGACGACCGGCGTGGCACAGGCGGCGGCCTCCAGGTTCGTGATTCCCCAGCCTTCCTTCGGCGAGGCGAAGAGCAGCGCCCACGACCGCCGAAGCAGCGAGAGCTTCTCGGCCTCGCTGATCCGCCCAAGAAACCGAACCCGGTTTCCGAGGTCAAGCGACCGGGCGAGCGCCTCGAGGGCGGGCCGATAGTCTCCGGCGCCGGCGATCTCGAGCAGCGAGTCCTTTCGCGCGACGCGGGCGAAGGCCTCGATCACGAGGTGCACACCCTTGTACTTCTTGAGGCGCCCGAGATAGGAAAAGGTGGGCACCTTCGCGCGCTCCGCCGGGTTCGGCGTGAACCCGACCGAATCGATGCCCGGGTAGATGACCCGGATCGACCGCCGCGGGATGCCGCGCATGGCGAGATCGTCGGCGGTACTTTCGCTGATGGCCTCGAACGGAACCCCGGCGTACATCATCCCGAGCGGCCGCTCGGCGAACCACACCGCGGCCGCCATGGGCGCCGGGAACTCCTGAAAGGCCGTCTCGCCGAACAGGTGCGGGACGAGCGCGACGACACGCTTCGCGCCCCACCGCGTCGTGTACAGCGGAATCTTGTTGATGTCCTCGACGAGGACGTCATGGCCCATTCCGTGGATATGCCTCGCGTAGTGCTGCCGGGCGAGAAACGGGAACGAATGCCGCGTTCCCACGCGATACACGTCGATGCCGTCGAGCTCGGCCCGCGGCGGCGATCCCGGCCAGCCACCGCAGAGCAGCGTCACTTCGTGGCCCTTCCTCGCGAGCCGCCCGAAGATCTCGTGCATGTGGATCTCCGCGCCTCCGGCCTGCGGGTTCTCCCGGTCCTGCCAGTTGACGAGGAGAATCTTCATCGCTGCCCTGTCATCCTGAGCGAAGCGAGGGATCTGCTTCTGCCGCCCGTCATCCTGAGCGAAGCGAGGGATCTGCTTCTGCCGCCCGTCATCCTGAGCGAAGCGAGGGATCTGCCCTTTCTGTCATCCTGAGCGAAAGGAGAAATCTGCCTTTCGCAGGCTAGCCCGCCGGAAACAGATCGTCCCAGGCCGGATTCACCGTTTGAATGAGCTGGATCTTCCGGGAACGAGTCCAGCGCTTGAGGACCTTCTCCCGCACGATCGCCTGGTACGGATCGGTCGTCGTCTCGAAGTATACGAGACGAGTTATTCGATAGCGCGCAGTGAAGCCATGGATCCCCTGGCGATGCTGTGCCACGCGGAGCTCCAGGTTGTTCGTCACGCCGATGTAGAGACGCCGACTGCGGCTGGCCAGGATATAGACGAAGTAATCCCGCATGCCGCAAGCTTGCATCGCCGGCCGGGACCGGCGGCACCGTTTCATTGCCCGGGAAACGGAAAAGCAGATCCCTCGCTTCGCTCAGGATGACAGGCGGCAAAAGCAGATCCCTCGCTTCGCTCAGGATGACACCTTTCACACCACGTCCTCGCCGAGGCGATTCATGCGCCGCGCGAGGGCGTCGAGGATGCCGTTCACGAACTTCGCGCTGCGAATTCCCGAGTACCGCTCGGCGAGGGTCACCGCCTCCTGGATCACCACCTTCGCCGGCGTCTCGCCCCGCTCCAGCTCGGCGGCCGCCATGCGCAGCACGCAGCGGTCGATGACGCCGAGGCGCTCGAGGCGCCAGTTGGTCGTGACGTCCGCGAGGGCGGCGTCGATCGTGTCGCGCCGGGCGACGTAGGTCCGAATCAGCCCGCTGGCGATGGTGCGCTCTTCCGGCTCGATCGCGAGGTCGTCCCAGATCTGGGTCGCGACCTGCTCGAGCTTCGCGCCCGGCCGGAGATCCCACGCGTACAGGGCCTGCAGCGCGCGCGCCCGGGCGCGGGTCTCAACTCTCGTTCGCGACATCGAGCCGGTCGAACAGGTCCGCCATCTCCAGCGCGGCCATCGCCGCCTCGTGTCCCTTGTTGCCCATGTCGCCGCCGGCCCGCGCTTCCGCCTGCGCGTCGTTGTCGGTAGTCAGCACCCCGAAACCGATCGGCACGTCGAACTCGGCGCTCGCCTGCGCCAGCCCGCGCGCGCACTCGGCCGAGACATACTCGAAGTGCGGCGTGTCGCCGCGAATCACGGCGCCCACGGCCACGATGCCCGAGTAGCGGTCGCTGGACAGCAGGCGCCGCGCCGCAATCGGGAGCTCCCAGGCCCCCGGAACCCAGACGACGTCGATGTCGTCGAGCACGACTCCCTTGTCGACCAGCGTCTCCAGCGCGCCGTCCAGCAGCTTCTCGACGATCTCCTGGTTGAACCGGCTGGCGACGATGGCGAAACGCCGGCCCGCGCCGGTTGGATTTCCCACGAACTCGGGCATCAGGACGCCAGCAGGTGTCCGAGTTTGTCCCGCTTGGTCTGCATGTATCCGGCGATCTCCTGGTGGGTCGGCTGGACGATCGGGACCCGCTCGTTCACCCGGAGGCCGTAGCCCTCGAGTCCGACCATCTTGCGTGGGTTGTTCGTGACGGGGCGAATCGACTTGAGGCCCAGGTCGAGCAGGATTTGCGCCCCGATGCCGTACTCGCGCAGGTCGGCCTTGAAGCCGAGCCGCTCGTTGGCCTCCACGGTGTCGGCGCCGCGGTCCTGGAGCTCGTACGCCTTGAGCTTGTTGAGGAGCCCGATGCCGCGCCCTTCCTGGTCGAGATAGACGATCACGCCGCGGCCGTCGGCCGAGATCATCTCCATGGCCTTGGCCAGCTGCCAGCCGCAATCGCAGCGCAGCGAGTGGAAGACGTCCCCGGTGAGGCACTTGGAGTGCATGCGGGCCATGACGTTCTCGCCGTCGGCGATGTCGCCGTAGACGAGCGCGACGTGCTCGCGATCGTCCACGTCGTTGCGATAGCCCACCACCTTCCATTCCCCGTGCTCGGTCGGAAGCCGCGCCTCCGCCACCCGGTGCACGAGGCGCTCGTTCTTCAGCCGGTGCGCCACGAGCTGGGCGACGGTGATGAACGTGATCTTGTGCTCGGCGGCGAACGCCTCGAGCTGCGCGCGCGTGGCCGTGGTGCCGTCCTCGTTCAGGATCTCGCAGATGACGCCGGCGGGCGTGAGACCCGCGAGTCGCGCGAGGTCCACGGCCGCCTCAGTGTGCCCGACGCGCTGGAGCACGCCGCCCTCGCGGGCGCGCAGCGGGAAGACGTGCCCGCCGTGCCGCAGGTCGGCCGGCTGGGTCTGCGGATCGACGGCCACGCGGATCGTCGTGGCCCGGTCGTGCGCGCTGATGCCCGTCGTCACGCCGAAGCGCGGCGAGGCATCGATGGTGACGGTGTAGGCGGTGCGATACTCGTCGGGATTGGTCTCGGCCATCGGCGACAGCCCGAGCTGCTCGACGCGCTCGCCGGTGAGGGCGAGGCAGATCATGCCACGGCCGTGGCGCGCCATGAAGTTGATCATCGCCGGCGTCGCCAGCTCCGCCGCGCAGATGAGGTCTCCCTCGTTTTCGCGATCCTCGTCGTCGGCGACGATGATCAGCCGTCCGGCGCGAATGTCCTCGATCGCCTGTTCTATCGTTGAGAATTCCATATATGTATGTGTCGTTTGTCATCCTGAGCGGAGCGAAGGAAAGACCCCTTTTTTCGCTTTCGCTCAGGATGACACGGAGATGTTCCGGTAAGGTTGCACCAGCTTCTGGACGAACTTACACATCAGGTCCGCCTCCACGTTGACGACGTCTCCCGCACGGAGCTCGCCGAGCGTCGTGTGGCGAAGCGTGTAGTCGATCAGCGACAGCTGCAGGGACCCGTCGGGCGGCAGGGCGTTGATCGTCAGGCTGACCCCCGTCGACGCTGATGGAGCCGTGCAGCACCGAAAGCTCCATGACCTCGGGAGGAAGGGCAAGCGCGACGAGCCGCGCGTCGCCCGACTGCCCCACCGACCTGACGATGCCGGTCGCGTCCACATGGCCCGACACGAGATGGCCGCCGAGCCGCTCCCCGAGCGCCATCGCCCGCTCGAGGTTGACCCGCCGGCCGACCAGCCAGTCGCCGATGGTCGTGCGCTCGAGCGTCGTCTCGACGGCGCCGACTGTAAAGCCGTCATCGTCATGTTCGCGGACCGTCAGACAGACGCCGTTCACGGCGATACTCTCGCCGTCGACCAGGCCGGTATACGCGGCGCGGATGTACAGCTCGCGTCCGGCCGGCCCGTTCGCGATCGCCCCGGTGATACCCACTTCCTCGAACAGGCCCGTGAACATTGTCTAAAGATAGCCTGCCGACGCCCCTCAGCGATCGAATCTGGGCATCGCGGTGAGGGCATGGACGACGAGGGAATCGGCATCGAACTCCTCGCGCCGCACGACCAGCGGGCCAGTGACGCCTCGAAGTGGCACGGCGCGTCGGCAAACCCGCGGCCGGCATCGGGGCCCAGCTCGAAGCGCGCGGTGAAGATCGCGAGCCGGTCGACCAGGCCCGCCGGGGATTGCCGCGCTCATCGTGTTGATCAGTGCGCCGTCGATCAAGGGGTACTCGAAAGTCGTCCTCGCCTTCGACGCCGGCGCCCTGGTGTACCTCGCGCTGGCGTGGATGATGACCCTGCGGCGTCCGCGGATGAGACGCGGGCCCGCGCCGCCGTCGAAGATAGGGGTCGCCGCACGGGGTTCTCCATCGCGCTGTTGACCAGCGCGACGATCATCTTCAGGGGGCGTGATGTGGATCGGCCGTGCCATCGGGACCGGAGCCGGCGTCGGCCGCACGCTGCTCTTGGCAACGACCCGTCGCGGCAATACTCGCGTGGTTGCTCACCCACACCCTGTTCGCGCTGCACTGCGCCCACATGTGCTACGGGCCGGCGCCGGAGCTGCCGCCGGACTGCGAGTCAGGTCTCCGTCTCCCGGGGGGCGGGTCGCCCGACGACCTGGACTCCGCCAACTTCGCTTTCACGATCGGGATGACGTTCCAGGTTTCCGACGTGCAGGTGACGAGTCGCAGCATCCGCCGGGCGGTGCTTCTCCACTCCATCCTCTCGTTCGCCTACAACACGGTGATCTTCGCGCAGGTCCTCACCTGATCATCTCGGGCTGCACCCGCAGGCGGCAAGCGGTTCATCCAGACGACGACCCATCTGCCGACGCCCTGAGGCGGGGCGCTCGTCCTGGGGCGACCGCTCGAGCCGCAGGGTCCGCCTCCCGACGATTTCCTCAACTCCTTCACCGCCCGAGCCCACTGGTCGTCGCCACGGACGTCTGCCTCGATGTCGTCGACCGGGATCTGGTCGGGGTCCACACCCGGTCGCGGCACGGCGTTGATGAAGAGGCACACCGAGCCGCCGAAGCGGAGCCCGGTGAGCCGGGTCTGGGAGAAGACGGGTGGGACGCGCAAACTGGCGAAGGATTCCGCGAAGTCGGCTGAAGGCGCGCCCGTGTCAGATTTGGTTCGATGTGAAGCAGCCCGTCCGCGCGTTGGATTAGCGTGGGCGGGTGGCTTGTTTGTGGCAAGGAGCATCATCACGGTGGTGTTTGCCGCTGGGCGCTTTGGCGCCGTGACGCGCGTCACGGTCTCGCCGTGCGCGGAGCGCGCTCCTCTTTCACACACACATCCACCACACGCAATTACTGACATCGTGGCCTTGCGCAACACTGCGCATCACCATTACATGATCCTTGAGGT
>CAMLHT010000031.1 GCA_946479895.1 uncultured Gemmatimonadota bacterium
CCCGGTACTTCGCGTATCTCAACCTGTTCGTCTTCTTCATGCTCGTGCTGGTCCTTGGCGCGAGCTACCCGCTGATGTTCATCGGGTGGGAAGGCGTCGGCCTCTGCTCGTACCTCCTGATCGGCTTCTGGTTCTCGGAGAAGGCGAACGCTGACGCCGGCAAGAAGGCGTTCATCGTGAACCGCATCGGTGACTTCGGGTTCCTGATCGCGATGTTCATGATGTTCGTGCACTTCAAGGCACTGGACTTCGTGGGCGTGAACCAGGCCGCGGCGGGCATGGCAATCGGCGGCGTCGCCGTGACGGCGATCTGCCTCTTCCTGTTCCTCGGCTGCGCCGGCAAGAGCGCGCAGATCCCGCTCTACGTCTGGCTGCCGGACGCCATGGCCGGCCCGACCCCCGTCTCGGCGCTGATCCACGCGGCGACCATGGTGACCGCGGGCGTCTACCTGGTCGCCCGCAGCGGACTGCTGTTCGCGCTGGCGCCCGCCGCCGGGCTGACGGTCGTGCTGATCGGCGCGCTGACGGCGGTGTTCGCGGCGTCCATCGGCCTCAAGCAGTGGGACATCAAGAAGGTCCTGGCCTATTCGACCGTCTCGCAGCTCGGCTACATGTTCATCGGCGTGGGCTCGGGGGCGTACGTCGCCGGCGTGTTCCACCTGGTCACGCACGCCTTCTTCAAGGCCCTGCTGTTCCTCGGGTCGGGCTCGGTGATCTACGCGATGCACGCGGCCTACCACCACACGGGCAGCCACGAGGACGCGCAGGACATGCGCAACATGGGCGGCCTCAAGGCGTACATGCCCGTCACCTTCGGGCTGATGTGGATCGCGACGCTGGCCATCGCCGGCATCCCGCCGTTCGCCGGATTCTTCTCGAAGGACGAGATCCTCGGCGGCGTCTTCCTCCGCGCCCAGGACTCGACGCTGGCCGAGGCGCACTGGCTCGGCGTGCCGGGAACGTGGGTCCTGTACCTGGCGTACGTGCTCGGCCTCGCCGCGGCGCTGATGACCGCGATCTACATGACGCGGATGATGATCTACACCTTCCACGGCCCCAACCGGACCGGGGAGAACGAGCGGAAGCACCTGCACGAGGCCCCGTGGGTGATGACCGGCCCCCTGGTGGTGCTCGGCATCCTGAGCGTCGCGGGCGGCTGGCTGAACATCCCGAAGCTGCTCGCGTTCCTCGGACCGACGGAAGGTCTGCATCACTGGCTCGAGCCGGTGGTGGGGCAGGCGGCCACGATGGTGACCAACGGTCACCCGCTCGAGCCCTCGCATTCCACCGAGTACTTCCTGATCGGCGCGGCGGTCGTCATCGCGATCGCGGGCATCGTCATCGCCTGGACGCAGCTCAAGCCCGAGCGCCTGGTGCCGAAGCGTGAGGCGCTCCCGTCCACCGGCTTCGCGCGCGTGCTCGAGAACAAGTATTTCGTCGACGAGGGCTACGACAAGGCGGTCATTCGCCCGACCGTCGGCGTGTCGCGCCAGCTCCTGTGGCGCGGCGTGGACGCCGGCCTCATCGACGGCCTGATGGTGAACGGAAGCGCCGCGCTCGCGCGCTTCGGCGGCTGGATCGGCTCGCAGTTCCAGTCCGGTCAGGTCGGAACATATGCCTGGGTGCTCGTCGTCGGCGTTCTCGCCGTGCTCGGCGCCTTCACTCTGCGCTGATCATGAACGACTTCCTGCAATCCATCGGATACGGCAACTGGATCCTGCCGGCGCTGCTGATCATTCCGGTCATCGGCGCGCTGGCGATCTGGGCCCTCGGGGCACGCGCGACGCCCGCGACGGCGGACGACGAGGTGATCTCCGGCCGGGCGGCCAGCCCGCGGATGATCGCGCTGCTGACGTTCGTGGTCGAGTTCATCGTCTCGCTCGGCCTCTGGTGGAGCGTGACCCCGGAGGGTCCCGCCTTCCAGCACCTCGTGGACATGGCCTGGATCCCGAGCTGGGGCATCCGGTTCACGCTTGGCGTGGACGGCATCGCGGCGATGATGGTGCTGCTCACGACCTTCATCATGATGCTCGCCGTGCTCGGCGGCTGGACGAGCATCCGCATCCGGACGCACAGCTACTACGCGCTGCTGCTCCTGCTCACGACCGGCATGCTGGGCGTGTTCCTGAGCCTCGATCTCTTCCTCTTCTACGTGATGTGGGAAGTGATGCTGATCCCGATGTACTTCATCATCGGCATCTGGGGCGGGGAGCGGCGGCTCTACGCGAGCATCAAGTTCTTCATCTACACGATGGTCGGGTCGCTGCTGATGCTCGTCGCGATCCTGTACCTCGGGTTCCAGGTCGCCGATCCGCGGACCGGCATCCCGAACTTCTCGTATGAAGTGATGCTGACGCAGCTCTCGATCTCGCCGATGGCGACGTTCTGGTGCTTCGTGGCGTTCTTCCTCGCCTTCGCGGTGAAGGTCCCGATGTTCCCGTTCCACACCTGGCTGCCCGACGCGCACGTGGAAGCGCCGACGGCCGGGTCGGTGGTGCTCGCGAGCATCATGCTCAAGCTCGGGACCTTCGGCTTCATCCGCTTCGCGATGCCGCTCCTGCCGGCCGCCGCCCTCAGCCCGAAGGTCCGGATGATCATCCTGACCCTCGCCGTGATCGGCATCGTCTACGGGGCGCTCGTCTCGCTCGTGCAGCCGGACTTCAAGAAGCTCGTCGCCTACTCGTCGGTGAGCCACCTCGGCTTCGTCATGCTCGGCCTGTTCGCCCTGACGGTCCAGAGCGTCCAGGGCGCGCTGATGGTGATGATCAACCACGGCATCTCGACCGGCGCGCTCTTCTTCCTGATCGGCATGATCTACGAGCGCCGCCACACGCGCCTCATCGAGGACTACGGCGGCATCGCCAAGGTGATGCCGATGTTCGCGGCCATCCTCGCGCTCGTGACCTTCAGCTCGATCGGCGTGCCCGGCACGAACGGGTTCATCGGTGAATTCCTCGTGCTGATCGGCTCCTTCCGCACCTATCCGGTGCTGGCGTTCATCGCCTCGACGGCGGTGATCATCGCCGCGGCGTACCTGCTGTGGGCGATCCAGCGCATCCTGTTCAACGCGCTCGACAAGCCGGTGAATGCGCACGTGCCCGACCTGAACCGCCGCGAGCTGCTGCTGCTCGCCCCGCTCGTCGCCGCGATCATCTGGCTCGGCGTCTATCCCAAGCCGGTCCTCGACCGCATGCAGCCGGCCGCCGAGCGGTTCGTGCAGCAGGTGCAGTCGGGCGCCGACGCCGCGCAGATGGCGTGGAGGGGCGGCCGATGACCATGCTCGACCTGGCGAAGCCCGCCCACCTCTCCCTGGCGATCCTCCCGGAGCTGGTGCTCATGGGCGGCGCGATGCTCCTCCTGCTGTGGGCCGGATGGCGCAAGGACAGTGAGGAGCACCAGCGCAGCGTGGGCATCGCCTCGCTGGCCCTCGTCGCCGTGACCATCGCCGCCGTCGTGTTCAGCTACGGCGCGTTCGGCGTGTCGGGCCCGGGGCCGGTCACGATCGACAACTTCCGGTGGGCGATGGACGTCGTCATCCTCCTGGGCGCGGGGCTGACCATCGCGCTCTCGATCGACGACAACCGCCGCGAGCGAGTGCCGGCCCCCGAGACGCACATCCTCGTGCTGCTCGCGACGTCGGGCATGATGCTGCTCGCCGCGGCGACGGACCTGATGATCGTCTTCCTCGGCATCGAGATCATGTCGATCTCGGTGTACGCGCTGGCCGGCGTGAACCGCCGCAGCGCGCGCAGCGCGGAAGCGGCCCTCAAGTACTTCCTCCTCGGCGCCTTCGCGACCGCCTTCCTGCTGTATGGCATCGCCCTCGTGTACGGCGCCACCGGCAGCACGAACATCGTGCGGATCGCGCAGGTCATCTGGGACCTCGGCCTCGCGTCGAGCCCGATCCTCATCGTCGGGCTGGCGATGCTGGTGATCGGCTTCGGCTTCAAGGTGGCGGTGGTGCCGTTCCACATGTGGGCGCCGGACGTCTACGACGGCTCGCCCTCGGCGATCACCGCCTACATGGCGGCGACGGTGAAGGCCGCGGCCTTCGCGACGTTCATCCGGGTGTGGCTCCAGGCCTTCCCGGGCCTGGGACCGGAGTGGTATCGCGCGATCTACTGGGTGGCCATCGCCACGATGATCGCCGGCAACGCCATCGGCCTCGTGCAGAAGAACCTCAAGCGCATGCTCGCGTACTCGAGCATCGGCCACGCCGGGTACCTGCTGGTGCTGATCGCCGCCGGGACGAACGAGGCGACGTCGGCGCTGGTGTTCTACCTCCTCGCGTACTCGCTGGCGACGTTCGGCGCGTTCGGCGTGATCGTCGCGCTGGCCCAGCCGGGGCGGGGCACGATCATGATCGACGAGCTCGCCGGGCTCTGGAAGCGGCGTCCGTGGATGGCGCTCGGCATGGGCGTGATGATGCTGTCGCTGATGGGCTTCCCGTTCTTCGGGGGCGCCGGATTCTTCGCCAAGTGGTACGTGCTCCAGGCGGCGCTGCACGCGCCGGTGCCGCAGACGATGCTCGCCATCTTCATCGTGCTCACCAGCGTGATATCCGCGGGCTACTATCTGCACGTGGTGATGGTGATGTTCATGAAGCCGGTGGCCGACTCGGGCGTGGCCGTCGAGCCCCCGCGCGCGGGCGGGTTGACGCGTGGCGTGGTTTTCGCGACCGTGGTCCTCACGCTGCTGCTGGGCATCGTCCCGGACGCCATCGTCCGCCTGACCGGCAACAGCCGCATCGGCGGGTTCGCCAGCCCGGCGCTGGTCGGCACGGCCCCATCGGCTTTACCGCCAATCTCGCGCTGACGGCGATGTCATCCTGAGCGAAGCGAGGGATCTGCTTTTGCGACAAGAGCAGGTCCCTCGCTTCGCTCAGGACGACAATTCCACTGGAGAGAATACATGGCCGTTTCACCGGGAATCTTCCGGCAGTACGACATCCGCGGGATCGTCGACAAGGACCTGACCGTGGAGGCCGCGACCGCCGTGGGACGCGGGTACGCTGCCATGATGCGCGAGCGCGGGGTCACGGGCCGCATCGTCGTCAGCCGCGACAACCGCCCGAGCGGCGAGAAGCTGCGCAACGCGCTCGTCGAGGGGCTGACCTCGTTCGGCGTCGACGTCGTGGACATCGGCGTCGTGGCCACGCCGCTCAACTACTGGGCGCTCCACCACCTCGGCGTGGCTGGCGGCATCCAGATCACCGGCTCGCACAATCCCCCGGAGTACAACGGCTTCAAGCTCTCCATGGGCACCGGCTCCCTCCATGGCGACGAGATCCAGAAGCTCTACCGGCTGATCGGGACGGAACCGGGCGCGGTGAAGAAGGGGCAGGTCACCACCGAGAGCGTCATCGACCGCTACATCGCCGACGTCGTCGAGCGCACCGGACCCCTCCCGAAGGGCATGAAGGTCGTCTACGACTGCGGCAACGGCGCCGCCTCGCTCATCGCCCCGCAGCTCTTCAGGAAGCTCGGGATCGACGCGCACGGCCTGTTCTGCGAGAGCGACGGCACCTTCCCGAACCATCACCCGGACCCGACCGTCCCCGAGAACCTCGAGGACCTGATCGCCGAGGTGCGCAGTCGCAAGGCGGAGATCGGCATCGCATTCGACGGCGACGGCGACCGCATCGGCGTCGTGGACGAGGACGGAACCATCATCTGGGGCGACCGCATCCTCATCCTCTACGCGCGGGACGTCCTCGCGCGCACGGGGAAGGGCCAGCCGATCATCTTCGACGTGAAGTGCTCGCAGGCGCTCAGCGACGCGATCGAGAAGGCGGGCGGCAAGGCCGTGATGTGGAAGACCGGCCACTCCCTCATCAAGGACAAGATGAAGGAGACGCACGCGCCGGTCGCGGGCGAGATGTCCGGCCACATGTTCTTCAGCGAGGGCTTCTACGGCCACGACGACGCGCTCTACGGGGCGGCGCGGCTGCTGCGCATCCTCGCGGCGGGCCGCCAGACCATCAAGCAGGCGCTCGCCGACGTGCCGGACTTCGTCTCGACGCCCGAGATCCGCATCGACGTGGACGAGGAGAAGAAGTTCGCGCTGGTCGACAGGGCGGTCGCGTACTTCAGGTCGAAGCACGACGTGATCGACGTCGACGGCGTGCGCGTGCTGTTCGGCGACGGCTGGGGACTGATCCGCGCGTCGAACACGCAGCCGGTGATCGTCGCGCGCTACGAGGCGGCGTCGAAGGAGCGGCTCGCCGCGATCCGCGCGGAGATGGAAGGATGGCTCCGCGAGCAGGGCGTCCGCGTCTGACATGACCCCGCGGCGGTGGCTGATTGCGTCGGCCATTGCCGTGGCGGTGCTGCTCCTCATGGGGCGCGTCGCGGCGGACCTGTATTCGTCCTACGCCTGGTACGACGCGCTGGGGGCCACCGCGGTCTGGCGGGCGCGCGTCGGCACGATCACGATCCTGCGCATCGCCGCCTGGATCGGCGCATCGCTCTTCGCCCTCGGGCACCTGTTCACCGTCCGCCAGTCCGTCGTCTCGCTGGTCGTGCAGCGCCAGCTCGGCGATCTCGAGATCTCGGAGAGCGTCCACGGCCGCTACCTCACCGGGGCGGTCATCGCGATGTCGGTGGTGCTGGGCGGCCTGCTGGCCCTCACCCAGACCGACTGGACGACGGCCTTCCTCGCCGGCAACGGCGGCGCGTTCGCCGAGTACGACAACTATTTCGGCGCCGACCTCGGGTTCTTCGTCTTCTGGCTGCCGTTCGAGGTCGACCTCTGGACGTGGACCCTGATCGTCGTGCTGGCGACGACCGCGGTGGTCGTGACCCTCTACGTGATCACGGCGGGCGTCCGCATCGAGAACGGCAGCCTCCGGATCTCGTCGCACGCGCGGCGGCACCTGACGGTCATCGCCGGCATCCTGCTGCTGATGCTCTCCTGGAACTTCCGCCTCCGGATGTACCAGCTGCTGCTCAACGGCACCGGGCCGAACGGCGCGTTCGGATACATCGACCATCACGTGGCGCAGCACGGGGCGCTGATCCTGTCGCTGGCCGCACTCGGCGCCGGCATCGTCGTGATGGTCGCGGGAGTCAACAGCCCGCGCATCGCCGTCACGGCCACGGCGTGCGTCCTCCTCCTGTGGATCGCCGCCGAGCAGCTCGCGCCGGCCATCGTGACGAGGGCGACCCGCAAGGCCGACCCGGTCAAACGCGAGCTCCAGTACGTCGCCACCCAGGCCGGCTATTCGCGCCGCGCCTACGGCATCGACCGCATCCTCGTCGAGGATTCGAGCGTGCTCCAGCGGTCGCTGGACTCGGCGCTCAGCGGCATCGCGCTGTGGGACGACGAGACGCTCCGCGAGGCGGTCGATCCGCGGTCGCCGCTCGACACCTCGGCGGCCTGGGTTGGGTGGCGGCCGGCGTCGCGCGGCCCCATCGCCGACATCGTGCGCCGCCGCGTCGACCCGGTCAGCCAGCGGGAATCGTGGACCATCACCGCGGTCGACGCCGGGGTGGCCGACCCGAGCGGCGACATCGTCACGATCCTCGACCCCCTGGGCCGTTCGCCGGGCGGGGACCGCATCGTCCGACGCCCGCTGGTCTATCCGGGCGCGCAGAGCTACGACGTGATCGCCGATTCAAGCCATCGGATCGTCGGCGTGCCGATCGACTCGCGCATCGCCCGGGTGGCCCACGCCTGGAGCCTCCAGAGTCCCCAGTTCGTGGCCGGGCACCTCGCCGAGCCCCGGCCGACGCTCGTCGACGTCCGCGACGTGCGCGACCGCGTGGAGCACCTGACCCCCTTCTTCGTCCAGGGCAGCACCGTCACCCCGCTGGTCGTGGCCGACACGATCTACTGGGCGGTGGACCTCTACGCGGCCAGCAACTGGTATCCGCTGAGCGTTCCCATCCAGGCCCTCGGCCAGGAGTGGCGGTACTTCCAGCACGCGGCCGTCGCGGTGGTCGATGGGTTCAGCGGGGACGTGATGATCGTCCCCGATCCGGTGCTCGATCCGCTCGCGCGCGTGTGGGTCCAGCGGTTCCAGTCGCTCTTCACGACGGTGGCCGCGCTGCCGGCTGGGATCCGGGACATGCTGCCGCCGGCGTCCGACCAGCTGCGCGCGCAGGCCATGGCGTTCGGGAAGTTCGGCTCGGCGGCCGTGGGCGCGGAGGTGCGGCGCCTGCCGCCCGACAGCGGCATGGCCGGCGGGGCGCCGATGGCGCTCACGCGAGACCGGCGGGCCGTCTTCACCATGCTGCCGCTGCTCGACAGCCTCGGCCACGTGCGCGGGGTCATGGTCAACATCGGGGGCGACCAGCGTCGCACGGCCTGGTATGACGCGAAGGTCATCGGTCCGCGCTGGTCCGATCTCTCCGATCGCTTCGCGGCGCTCGACTCGACCACAGGCCGGCGCGCCCCCCGCCAGGAGCACGCCGCGATCCGGGTGCTTCCCTCCAGTCGCGGTCTCCTCTTCATGCAACCGGTCTTCTCCGTGCCCATCGACGATTCGCCCGGCTTCTCGTATATCGGCCTGATCGTGGACGACACGGCGCGGCGCGTCATGCCGCTCCGCCAGAACGGGACGCCACCGGGAGGGGACGTGCGGGGACAGGTGCAGGCCATCTACGCCGCGATGCGCGCGGCGCTCCAGCGGAACGACTGGATCGCGTTCGGTCGCGCGATGGACGCCCTATCGCGCGTCGCCGGTGCGCCGGCGGCGGTGAAGCGATGACGCCGAGGGCCTCCGCGCAGCTGGTGCCGACGGCGGTCATCGCCCTCGGCGGCAACGCCCTCGCGCCCGGTGGCGAGGAATCCACGATCTACGACCAGTTCCGCCATACGCGGGAAAGCCTCGCGCCCATCGTGGAGCTGGCGCTGGCCGGCTGGAACGTCTGCGTCGTGCACGGGAACGGACCGCAGGTCGGGGACGAGCTGGTTCGGCAGGAGGCAGCGCGAAACGAGGCGAGCCCGCTCCCGCTCGGCGTCCTCGTGGCGGCGACGGCGGGCTGGATCGGCTACATGGTCCAGCAGTCGATATTCAACGCTCTGCGCAAGGCGCAGAGCGAGCGCGGCGTGGCGACCATCGTCACGCAGGTGCTGGTGAACCCCGCCGACCCCGCCATGCGTGAGCCGACGAAGTTCATCGGCCAGGAGCTGAGTCCGGAGCGGGCCGCGGAGCTCGAGCGGGAAGGGTTCAAGGTGAAGCCCGACGGACACAGGCGGCTGCGACGGGTGGTGGGAAGCCCGGCGCCGAAGGCCGTGCACGAGCTGGAGAGCATCCGCCGGCTGCTCGATGCGGGGACGATCGTCGTCGCCTGTGGCGGTGGCGGCGTGCCCGTCTATGAGCATCCCACCCTCGGGCTCGAGGGCGTGGACGCGGTCGTGGACAAGGACCTCGTCTCAGCGGTGCTGGCCCGCGACCTCGGGGCGGCGATGCTCCTGATCCTCACCGACGTGGACGCGGTCTACGCCGACTGGGGGACGCCGCGGCAGCGGCCGCTCGCGCGACTCACCGCGGACGAGGCGGCGGCGATGGACGCGGCGGGAGCGTTCGGCGAAGGCAGCATGGCGCCCAAGATCCGGGCGGCGATCGAGTTCGTGCGCCAGACGGGCGGACGTGCGATTATTACAGCGCTGGATCGCGGACGCGATGCGGTCCATGGCAAGGCGGGAACGACGATTACAGCCACATCGGAGAACGAGTGAACATTCACGAATATCAGGCCAAGGAGCTGCTGCGCCGCGAAGGCGTGCCGATTCCTCCAGGCGACGTCGCGAGCACGCCGGACGAAGCGGCGGCTCTGGCGAAGAAGTTCGGCGGCACCGTGGTCATCAAGGCGCAGATCCACGCCGGCGGCCGCGGCAAGGCAGGCGGCGTCAAGCTCGCGAAGAACCCCGAGGAAGCGAAGAAGATCGCCACGGACATCCTCGCCCTGACCATCAAGGGCCTGCCGGTGCAGAAGGTCCTCGTCACGCCGGCGGCGGACATCTCGAAGGAAGCGTACGTCGGCATCATCGTCGACCGCGCCTCGAAGAAGCCGGTGTTCATGGTGTCGCCGGCCGGCGGCATCGACATCGAGGAAGTCGCCGAGAAGACGCCGGAGAAGATCCTCAAGCTTCCGATCGACACGCGGTACGGCGTGACACCGTACATCGCCTCGCGGCTCGCCTGGTTCATCTACGACGATTCGAAGCTGGTGAAGCAGGCGGCGAAGATCATGACCGGGCTGTACACCGCCTTCATGAAGAACGGCTGCTCGACGGCAGAGATCAATCCGCTCGTCGTCACGCCTGCGGGAGAAGTGCTGGCGCTCGACGCCAAGATGGTGATCGACGACAACGAGCTCGATCGCTATCCCGAGATCGCGAAGCTCCGCGACGAGAGCGCCGAGGCGCCGAGCGAGGTGCAGGCGCGCAACGCGAACCTCACGTTCATCAAGCTCGACGGCAACGTCGGCTGCGTGGTGAACGGCGCCGGCCTCGCGATGGCCACGATGGACCTCGTGAAGTACTACGGCGGCGAGCCGGCCAACTTCCTCGACATCGGCGGCTCGTCGAACCCGGAGAAGGTCGTCAACGCGCTCAGGATCATCACCGCCGACCCGAACGTGAAGGCGATCCTGTTCAACATCTTCGGCGGCATCACCCGCACCGATGACGTCGCGAACGGCATCGTCACGGCCACGAAGCAGAACCCCCTGAAAGTGCCGATCGTGATACGCCTGACCGGAACCAATGAAGAAATCGCCATGAAGATCCTCACCGAGAACGGCTTCTCGGCGTCGTCCGACATGGACGAGGCGGTGCAGAAGGCCGTCGAGCTGGCGAAGAAGGGAGGGAAGGCGGCGTGAGCATCTTCATCGACAACAACACCACGGTGATCGTCCAGGGCATCACCGGCCGCGACGGATCGTTCCACGCGAAGCAGATGATGGAGTACGGCACGAAGGTCGTGGCCGGCGTGACGCCGGGCAAAGGCGGCCAGAAGTTCGAGGGCACCGTGCCGATCTTCAACACCGTCGCCGACGCGGTGGCCGCGACCGGCGCGAACTGCTCGGTCATCTACGTCCCGCCGATGTTCGCCGCCGACGCGATGATGGAAGCCGCGGACGCGGGCGTGAAGTTCATCGTCGCGATCACCGAGGGCGTCCCGGTCCTCGACATGACGCGCGTCTACCCGTTCGTGAAGGAGAAGGGCGTCCGGCTCCTCGGACCGAACTGCCCGGGCCTCATCACGCCCGGCAAGTCGAAGGTCGGCATCATCCCGGGCCGCATCTGCACCCCCGGGCCGGTCGGCGTCGTCAGCCGCTCCGGCACGCTCACCTACGAGATCGTGTACCAGCTCACCCGGGCCGGCATCGGGCAGTCGACGTGCGTCGGCATCGGCGGCGACCCGATCAACGGGACCAACTTCATCGACTGCCTCGAGGCGTTCGAGAAGGACCCGGAGACGAAGGCGATCTGCATGATGGGCGAGATCGGCGGCACGGACGAGCAGGAGGCCGCCGAGTACATCCGGACGAAGATGAAGAAGCCGGTCGTGGGCTTCATCGCCGGCCAGACCGCGCCGCCGGGCCGCCGCATGGGCCACGCGGGCGCGATCATCAGCGGTTCCGCGGGAACCGCCGCGGAAAAGATCGCGGCGTTCGAGGCGGCCGGCATGGGCGTCGCGAAGCGCCCGAAGGATTTCGTTGACCTCATCAAGGCGAGACTGAAGTAACGGTGGGGAGTGGGGGTGGGAGTGGGTGTGAGCTCCATTCCTGCGTCCCACTCCCACTCTCACTCCCACTCACACTTTTTTTTCAATGGCTGGCAACAAGACACTGACCATCATCAAGCCCGACGCCTTCGGCGCCGGGAAAGCAGGCAAGATCATCGCGCACCTCGAGCAGAACGGCTTCAAGGTGAAGGCCGCGCGCGTCATGCACATGACCGAGCGCCAGGCCGGCGCGTTCTACGAGGTCCACAGGGAGCGGCCGTTCTACAAGTCGCTCGTCACCTTCATGACGTCGGGCCCCTGCATGCCGATGATCCTCGAGAAGGCTGACGCCGTGGCCGAGCTGCGGAAGGCCATCGGCGCCACCGATCCGGCCGAAGCTGCCGCGGGAACGGTGCGGAACCTCTTCGCCGAATCGAAGGAGCGGAACGCCATCCACGCGTCCGATTCCGACGACAACGCGGCCCGCGAGAGCCGGTTCTTCTTCTCCGAAGCCGACGTCATCGCCTGATCCGGCATCCCCGGCGGAGCGCGGCCGACCCCGGCCCGCGCTCCTGCTGGCTGGGGTCGCAAACCACTGTCAGTTTTGAACTTGCGACAGGTGGCATGAGAGACTAGGTTCAACCGCCATGCTGACCTTCGACATCCGGTCCCTCGAAGCGCAGGCTGCGACCGTCGACGATGATCTGAAGGCGGATGATGCTGTCTGGCAGGAAGGAGATCCCACGCCCGATTCGGCCGTCCACGTCCGGGGCCGACTCTCCGCCACCGGCACCGGCCAGTTCTACTGGCATGGCCACCTCTCCGGGGACATCACCGTCCCGTGCCGCCGATGCCTGGAAGAGGCGCATGCCCGTGTCGAGGCCGAGTCCCAGCTCATCTTCGCCGAGCCCGACGAGACCAACGAGGACGACCCGGACATCTACCTGATCGACCCCGAAAGCCGGGACCTCGATCTCCGGCCGGCGCTCCGTGAGGAATGGCTGCTCGCCCAGCCGCGCTACGTGCTCTGCCGTGAGGACTGCCGGGGCCTGTGCCCCCGGTGCGGGGCCGACCTGAACGACGGCGACTGCGGCTGCCCGCCCCAGTCCGACTCCCGCTGGGATTCGCTCCGAAAGGCCGAAAGGGCCTGAAAACGCCGCGGAATTCGCTAGGTTTATTCCCTCGTCACCCCGAGCGAAGCGCGGGGCCTGCTTGGACTTGGCTGGAAGAGCAGATCCCTCGCGGGCTCGGGATGACAAGTCAACTCCGTACTCAACTCTGTGTGAACTGATATGGCCGTCCCGAAGAGACGTACCTCGAAGCGTAAGAAGCGCGCCCGCAACACCCACAAGACGGCCCCCGCAGTCGCGATCCAGAAGTGCCCCCGCTGTCAGGCGATGAAGCGTCCGCATCATGTCTGCGCCGAGTGCGGCTATTACGGCGGCAAGCAGCGGGTAGCAGCGAAGGAAGCCTGAGTTGGCGCGGATCGCGTTGGACGCCATGGGGGGAGATTTCGCTCCCCAGGCGACGGTGTCCGGTGCGTTGCTCGCGCTCGGTGAGCTCGACGCCGCCCACACCATTCAACTCACAGGTCCGACAGCCACGGTGGAGGCGGAGCTCGCGCGCCAGCTGGGCGGCGAGCACGCGGCGCTGGCCAGCCAGCGCTCCCGCATCGCCATCGTCGAGGCGCCCGAAGTCATCGGCATGGACGAGAAGCCGAGCGCCGCGATCCGTGGCAAGCAGAACAGCTCGATGGTCGTCGGCCTCAAGATGGTGGCTGGCGGCCAGTCCGACGCGTTCGTCTCCGCCGGCAACACCGGGGCGCAGATGGCCGCGTCCGTCGTCGTGCTCCGCCTGCACGCGGGCCTCAAGCGTCCGGCGATCGCGACGATCCTGCCGACCGCGAAGCAGCCGATCATCATGCTCGACTCGGGTGCCAACGTCGACTGCGGCCCCGAAGAGCTCGTGCAGTTCGCCCTCCTCGGCTCCATCTACGCCGAGGACATCCTCGGCCGCGTGAACCCGGCGGTCGGCCTGCTCAGCATCGGCGAGGAGCCGGAGAAGGGCAACGTCGCCGTGAAGGAGGCGCACCAGCTGCTCCTCAAGTCCGGCGTGAACTTCATCGGCAACGTCGAGGGCCGGGACATGCCCGCGGGCGCCTGCGACCGCGGACCCATCGACGTCGTCGTCTGCGACGGCTTCGTCGGCAACGTGGTGCTCAAGTTCTACGAGGCGATCGCCCCCTCCATGATGGGCACCCTCGTGAAGGCCGGCATCGACCAGAAACAGCTCGGCAAGGCGCTCGCGCACCTCGACTACTCGCAGTACGGCGGCGCGCCGCTGCTGGGCGTGAAGGGCATCAGCATCATCTCCCACGGCAAGTCGTCGCCCAAGGCGATCATGAACGCCATCAAGGTCGCCGTGCGCGCCGTCGAGTCGCGCATGGACGAGCATGTCGGCAGCCGCCTGAAGCCGGCGGCCGAGGGAGCAGCGTCCTGATGAAGCGACCGATCGCCTACATCGCCGGCACCGGCCGCGGCGTGCCCGACCGGATCCTCCGCAACGACGACTTCGCCGCGCTCGGCCTCGAGACCAACGACGAGTGGATCACGTCGCGGACGGGCATCAAGGAGCGCCGCATCGCGGGCGAAGGAGAGACCACGTGCTCCATGGCCGCCACGGCGGCGAAGGCCGCGATGGAGAAGGCCGGCGTGTCCGCCGGTGAGCTCGATGCGATCGTCCTCAGCACGGCCACGACGGATCGGCTGCTGCCATCCACCGCGGTCGACCTCCAGGCGGTGCTGGGCGCGTCCCGCGCCGCGGCGTTCGACATCTCCGCGGCCTGCACGGGCTTCATCTACAGCTCGACGATCGCCGAGGGACTGATCGCCACCGGAGTCGCCGAGACAGTGCTCGTGGTCGGGGCGGAGAAGATGAGCGGCATCGTCGACTGGAAGGATCGCTCGACGGTCGTGCTGTTCGGAGACGGCGCCGGCGCCGCGATCCTCCGCCGCAAGAAGAATCCCGCCTACGACCGCGGAATCCTCAGCACCTACATGCGCTCCGACGGGACGCTCGCCGACCTGCTGTATCGCCCCTCGGGCGGCACGAGCATCCCGTTCTCCGACACGGTCCTGAACGACCGCTCGCACTACGTGCAGATGGCCGGCCGCGAGGTGTTCAAGCACGCGGTGCGCTCGATGGCCGATGCCTGCGACCGCGCCCTCGACGGCGCCAAGCTCACCGGCGCCGACATCGACCTGCTCATCCCGCACCAGGCCAACATGCGCATCATCGAGGCGACGGCGAAGCACGCGAACGTCTCGATGGACAAGGTCTACGTGAACGTGGACCGGTACGGCAACACGTCGAGCGCCTCGGTGCCGATCGCGCTCGACGAGGCCATCGAGTCCGGCCGCATCAAGGAAGGGATGAACGTGATGCTGGTGGCGTTCGGCGCCGGCTTCACGTGGGGCTCGATGATCGTCCGCTTCTAGTCATGGAAGTCGTGCTGTTGTTCCCCGGACAGGGGTCGCAGAAGCCGGGAATGGCGAAGGACGTCGCGGCCGCCTTTCCCGAGGCGCAGGCCGTCCTCGACGCCGCCGACGCGGCGCTCGGCGTCTCGCTCTCCACGCTGATGTTCGAGGGGCCGGCGGAGGAGTTGACCCTGACGCACAACGCGCAGCCGGCGCTGCTGGCGCATGGCGCCGCGGTGTGGGCGGCGGTGAAGGGTCGGCTCGAGGGCCGGGTCGTGGCGGCGGCCGGGCATTCCCTCGGCGAGTTCACGGCTTATCACGCGGCCGGCTCGCTCTCCGTGCAGGACGCGGTGAAGCTGGTCCGGCGCCGCGGCGAGCTGATGTACGAGACGGGCGTGAAACGCCCCGGCGCGATGGCCGCGCTGCTTGGCGAGACCTCGCGCCCGATCGAGGAGATCTGCACCGAAGCCTCCGCCTCCGGCGTCGTCGTACCGGCCAACTACAACTGCCCGGGCCAGCTCGTGATCAGCGGTGAGTCTGCCGGCGTCGACAAGGCGATGGAGCTGTCGAAGGCCGCGGGCGTGAAGCGCGCGATCCGGCTCAACGTCAGCGGGGCCTTCCACTCGCCCCTCATGGAGCCGGCGCGGGATGGCCTTCGCGAGGCGCTAGCCGCGGTGAGCTTCCACGATCCCCGCTTTGACGTCTTCGCCAATGTCGACGGCCAGCCGGTCCGCGACGCGGCCACCGCGCGCCAGAAGCTCCTCGACCAGCTCGTGTCGCCGGTGCGCTGGACGGAGGAGGTCGCGGAAATCGCGAAGCGCCATCCGGACGCCACCTTCGTCGAGATGGGGCCGGGCAACGTGCTCGCCGGCCTCGTGAAGAAGATCGCCCCCACGGTGAAGACGATGACCTGCGGCACGGCCGCGGAAGTGAACGCGCTCCTGGAGGCCGCCGCATGACCTGTCATCACGAGGGATCTGCTTCATGAAGATCGACATGACCGGGCGCGTCGCCCTCGTCACCGGCAGCACGCGCGGCATCGGGAAGAGCATCGCCGAGACGCTGGTGGGCTGCGGCGCGAAGGTGGCCGTCGTCGGCCGCGACCGCGACAAGGCGCGCGAGGTCGCGGCGGCCATGGGCGCCGCCGGCGGCTTCTCGTGCGACATCGCCGATCCGGCGTCCGTCGAGGCGCTCGTCGCCGAAGTGGAGAAGGAGCTGGGCGCGGTCGACATCCTCGTCAACAACGCCGGCCTCACGAAGGACAACATCCTGTTCCGCCTCAAGAACGAGGACTGGGACGCGGTGCTCGACGCGAACCTGCGCGGGGCGTTCGTCGCCATCCGCGCCGCCTCGCGCGGCATGATCAAGCGCCGGTGGGGACGGATCATCAACATCGCCAGCGTCGTCGGCATCGTCGGCAACAAGGGCCAGGCGAACTACGCCGCCAGCAAGGCCGGGCTCATCGGGCTGACGAAGTCCGTGGCCAAGGAGCTGGCGTCGCGCAACGTGCTCGCCAACGTCGTCGCGCCGGGATTCATCGAGACCGACATGACCGCGGCCATGACGCCGGAAGCCCGTACCGCGCTCTCGGGGCAGATCCCGCTCGAGCGCCTCGGGACCCCGGCCGACATCGCCGGCACCGTGGCCTTCCTGGCCTCCGACGCGGCCGCCTACATCACCGGTCAGGTGATCGTGGTGGACGGCGGAATGGTGATGTGACTTTCCATTACGGCACTCGCTAGTTTTCACGATTCTTCACATTCACACCGTCAACGAGGCACGATCCCCCATGGCCGACTCAGCCAACGCCCAGAAGGTCCGCGACATCATCGAGAAGGAGCTCGGCGTCGAGCGCGAGAAGCTCACCGACTCGGCCAGCTTCATCGAGGATCTTGGCGCCGACAGCCTGGACATCGTCGAGCTGGTGATGGAGTTCGAGAAGGAGTTCAACATCGACATCCCCGACGAGGACGCCGAGAAGCTCCGCACCGTCGGTGACGCGATCGCCTATCTCCAGCAGAAGGAAGGCGGAGCGTAATGAAGCGCCGTGTCGTCGTGACCGGTCTCGGGGCGATCACGCCCGTCGGGAACGACGTCGAATCGACATGGGCGTCGATTCTCGCCGGGCGTTCGGGCTCGGCGCAGATCACGAAGTTCGACATCACGAACTTTCCCGTCACCTTCGCGTGCGAGGTGAAGGGGTTCGATCCCGGCGCCTACATGGACCGCAAGGAAGCGCGGCGCGCCGACCCGTACACGCAGTACGCGGTCGGCGCGGCCGTCCAGGCGATGAAGGATGCCGGGCTCGATGAATCGAACATGGGGGACCCGGACCGCATCGGCGTCATCCTCGGCTCGGGCATCGGCGGCCTGAAGAGCTTCGAGGAGCAGCACGACGTCTACCGCGAGCGCGGGCAGAGCAAGATCAGCCCGTTCTTCATCCCGATGTTCATCGCCGACATCGCCGCCGGCATCGTGTCCATGCGCTTCAACGCCAAGGGCCCGAACTACGCGACGGTCTCGGCGTGCGCCACCAGCGCGCACGCGATCGGCGACGCCTTCCGCACCATCCAGTACGGCGACGCCGACATCATGATCACCGGCGGGTCGGAAGCGACCGTGACGCCGATGGCCATCGGGGGCTTCGCGAACATGAAGGCGCTCTCGGAGCGGAACGAGTCGCCGGCGACGGCCTCGCGCCCGTTCGACGCCACGCGCGACGGCTTCGTCATGGGCGAGGGCGCGGGCGTGGTGGTCCTCGAGGAGCTGGAGCACGCGAAGGCCCGCGGCGCGAAGATCTATGCCGAGATCGTCGGCTACGGCGCCACCGGCGACGCGCACCACCTCACCGCGCCGGCGCCGGAAGGCGAGGGCGCCCAGCGGGCCATGAAGCGCGCCATGAAGGACGCCGGCGTCGGCCCGGCGGACGTCGATTACATCAACGCGCACGGCACCTCGACGCCGGCCAACGATCTCAACGAGACCAAGGCCATCAAGGCCGTCTTCGGCGACCGCGCGAAGGACATCAACGTCAGCTCGACCAAGTCGATGACCGGGCACATGCTCGGCGCCGCCGGCGCGGTCGAGTTCATCTTCTGCGCCCTCGCCACCCGCGACTCGGTGATTCCGCCGACGATCAACTACGAGACGCCCGATCCCGAGCTCGACCTGAACTACACGCCCAACAAGGCGGTGAAGCGTCCGGTCGGCCTCGCGCTCAGCAACAGTTTCGGGTTCGGCGGTCACAACGTCTCTCTCGCCATCAAACGCTTCCCGGAGTAGTCACCGTGCCGGTTGCCGCATCGCCCAATCGCTCGCTGATCCTCGACCCGGCCCTCCGTCCGATCGCGGACAAGGTCGAGCGGGGCGAGCGGCTCACGAGTGAGGACGGCGCCACGCTGTTCCGCTCCCATGACCTGAACGGCATCGGCGCCCTGGCCGACGCCGTGAATCGCGCGCGACACGGTGACCGTGTCACCTTCGCCGCGAACCAGCACATCAATCCGACCAACATCTGCACGCTGCGGAAGACCTGCGTCTTCTGCTCGTACGCGCGGCTGCCGAAGGAGGAGGGCGCCTACCGCTACACCATCGAGCAGACGCTGGAGGAGGCGAAGTCCGCCAACTCGACGATGACGCGCGAGTTCCACATCGTCGGCGGGCTCGACATGAAGGCGGGCCTGGCCTACTACCAGGAGATGTTCCGCGCCCTCAAGCGCGAGCACCCGCACGTGCACATCAAGGCGCTGACGGCGGTCGAGATCGCGCACATCGCGCGCATCGAGAAGATGAGCGTCACCGATACGCTCATCGCCCTCCGCGAGGCAGGCCTCGACACGATGCCCGGGGGCGGCGCCGAAGTCTTCAGCCCCGGCGTCCGCGCGACCATCGCCGACAAGAAGCTCTCGGGCGAGGAGTACATCAACGTGCATCGCGCGGCCCACCAGCTCGGGATCCGGTCGAACACGACGATGCTCTACGGGCACGTCGAGACCATCGAGGACCGGATGAACCATCTCTCGATGCTGCGGGACCTCCAGGACGAGACCGGCGGCTTCCTCGCGTACATCCCGCTCGCCTATCACCCCGACAACAACGAGCTCGGGGTCACCCTGGGCCGGACCGGCCTCGCCACCTCCGGCTTCGATGACCTGAAGAACCTCGCCGTCGGCCGCCTGTTCCTCGACAACATCGAGCACGTCAAGTCGCACTGGATCATGGTCACGCCGATGATCTCGCAGCTCGCCCTGACCTTCGGCGTGAACGATCTCGAGGGCACGGTCGTGCGCGAGAAGATCTATCACGAGGCCGGCGCCCACACCGCCCAGGGCCTGACGCTTTCGGCGATCCTGAACCTGATCCGCGGGGCGGGGAAGGTGCCCGCCGAGCGCGACTCGTTCTACAACGTGATCCGGACGGACTTCGACACGCCCGGTCATCACGAGCGAAGCGAGGGAGCCGCTGCTCCCGGCCTCGCCGCGACCGCCGCCTGACCGATGAGAATCGGCCGCATCCCCTACATCAACTGCTACCCGGTCTACGGGGCGGTCGATCGCGGCATCGTGGCCCTCGAGGGCGAGATCGTCGACGGGGTGCCGAGCGCCCTCAACGCGCAGATGGCCCGCGGTGAGCTCGACGTCAGCGTCATCTCGGCGGTCGAGTACGCGCGCGACGCGCGTCGCTACCTCCTGCTGCCGGACCTCGCGATCTCCTGCGATGGTCCCGTGCGCAGCGTCGTCCTGTTCTCGAAGCGGCCCGCCGCGGAGCTCCATGGCCGGCGCGTCCTCGTGAGCAAGAGCTCGATGACCAGCGTCGCGCTGCTCGAGCTCCTCTTCCAGAACGTCTGGGACGCGAAGCCGGCCTTCGTTCCCGCCGACGCCGAGCTGGCCGACATGGACCGGTTCGGCGACACCGAGCACGACGCCCGCCTCGTGATCGGCGACGCCGCGCTGCACCTCTGGTCACGGCTGCGCACGCCCGGGGACTACGAGCCGCATGCCGGGCTTTCCTCCTACCGCTATGCCTACGACCTCGGGGCCGAGTGGAAGAGCTGGACCGGCCTGCCGTTCGTGTTCGCCGTCTGGGTCGCCCAGCGCTCGGCGGCCGTTCCGGATTCGCTCGCCGTTCACGCTCAGCTGATCCAGTCCCGGGACTGGGGCATCTCGCACCTCGAGACGCTCGCCGCCCAGGCCGCCGTCGCCACCGGCGTGCAGAAGCGCGATTGCCTGGAGTACCTCTCGGGGCTCGACTACGGATTATCCTACGAACACCTCGCCGGCCTCACGGAGTTCTTCCGCCGCCTCGTGGCGACGGGGCGAGTACCGAACGGCTCGCTGGCCTTCTTGCCCGCAGCGTAATGTCTTCCCGAGCGTAGCGAGGGACCTGCTTCTTCTGGATATGAAAGACCTTCTCGATTTCTACACCAACGCGCCGCTGCTCGAGCTCGGCGCCGCCGCCGATGCCGTTCGCCGCGAGAAACATCCCGACGGCGTCGTGACGTTCATCGTCGACCGCAACATCAACTACACGAACGTCTGCGTCGCCGACTGCGGCTTCTGCGCCTTCTACCGCCGGCCGAAGCACGCCGAGGGCTGGACGCTGTCGTACGAGCAGATCGGCGCCAAGATCGACGAGGCGAAGGAGATGGGGGCCATCCAGATCCTCATGCAGGGCGGCCACAATCCCTACATCCCGTTCGAGTGGTATCTCGACCTGCTGAAGTACATCAAGAAGTACCACCCCATCCACATCCACGGCTTCAGCCCGAGCGAAGTGGACTTCTTCGCCAACACCTTCCGCATGGACCCGCGCGACGTGATCCGCGAGCTCATGAAGGCCGGCCTGGATTCCATTCCCGGCGGCGGCGGCGAGATCCTCGTCCAGCGGGTCCGCGACCAGGTCGCGAAGAAGAAGGCCGGCGCGGACCGCTGGCTCGACATCATGGAGATGGCGCACGAGGCCGGCATGAAGACCTCGGTCACGATGATGTACGGCATCGGCGAGACGCTGGCCGAGCGGATCGAGCACCTGCAGCGCG
>CAMLHT010000032.1 GCA_946479895.1 uncultured Gemmatimonadota bacterium
GCATCAGCAACGTCGGGCAGGGCGGCGAGGTGTCGTCGCTCGGCTATCGCGGCGAGGCCGGCACCGTGGCGGGCAGCCGGATGACCGAGCATTCCGTCAATGGATCGATCGCGGGCTCGCGCGTCGTGCTGGCGGGCGCCGTCGGACGGCGGGCCTGGCCGGGCCAGGCGTCCACGTACGCGAGCGCCTCGCTTGGTGTCGCCGCCACGCGCTCGGTGATGGTGCAGGTCGCGGCCGGGTCATATCCGGCGAATCCGATGATCGGCATGGCCGCGGGAAAGTTCGTGAACGCCGGCCTGACCATGCGCCTCGGCCGTGGCTCTCCCTCGCTGCCCGCTCCGGCCGGCGTGCCGGCGCCGGCGCGCGGCTACACACGCGTCGCCATCCGCGCGAACGACGCGCGGCGCGTGGAGATCGGTGGTGACTTCAGCAAGTGGCAACTCTCACCGGCGATCCGCGCGCCCAACGGCGTGTGGTACGTCGACCTCGCACTGCCTCCGGGGGAGTACCGCTACGCCTTCCGCATCGATGGGAAGGAGTGGCGTGTTCCGGAGGGTGTCGCCGCCGCCGACGACGAATTCGGCGGCAAGACGGCCTGGCTGACCGTCGACCGGACGGCCACCGGACCGAACTCGAAATGATTCAACAGGAGGAAACATGAAGAAGTCCAGAATCGCGTTTGTGCTCGCTCTGGCTCCGGCGGCTCTCGCCGCGCAGTCCGCAACGTCCACCACGTCGGCCAGCGCGGCCGCTGCCGCGAAAGCGGAGCGGGCGTCGGTCGCCGGCGCCGCGCAGGCGACGACCACCACGAATGCCAGCGCCGACATCCCCGCGTCGTATTCCGCGGAGAGCAGGGCGAAGCTGAACGCGACCTTCGCCGCCGCGCGCAAGCGCGACGTTCCGGAGCAGCCCATCCGCGACCGCATCGCCGAAGGACGGGCGAAGGCCGCGTCGGAGGCGCAGGTCGTCCTCGCCGCGCAGCGGACCGAAGCGCGCCTGGAAGCAGCGCAGGAGGCGATGGTGCGCGCGGGCCGCAAGCCGACGGACGGTGAGATGACGCGCGGCGAGCATGCGATGGCCCGCGGGGCGACGGAAGTGCAGATCGAGGCGATCGCGAAACAGACGCCGCCGGACCGGTCCCTGGAGGTCTCCCTCGGCGTCCTGACCGAGCTTCAGGCGCGCGGCGTCGCGACCGATCGCGCGGTCGCGCAGATCGTCAGCAGGCTCGAGGCGCGGGCGTCCGACGCCGCGATCCGTGAGCGGGCCGTGACCGCGAACGGCAACGCTGGAGTGACTGCGTCGGTCGGCGCGCCGGCGACGAAGGCGGGCGCGGGGGTCAACGCGACCGGCGCGGCCGCCGCCACGACCACCGGCGCGGGAGCAGCGGTCGGCGGTGGTGCGAAGGTGGGCGTGGGTGGCCTGATCAAGCCGCCGACGGCCTGATCACCCCGAAAGGAAAAACAGCACCGCGGCTTTCGCCGCGGTGCTGTTTCTCTTTCTCCCCCCTTGTACTGCTCCTTCGCCCCCCAGCGAAGGTCCTGCACCCGCATTCCTGCTATCGACCGCGTGGCCGCGAGGACGTCGGCCGGCTGCTGATCCCCACCGGGATCTGGGCGCCTCCGCCGCGGACCGTTCCACCCGTGTTGTAGGTGCCGCCGCCGTACGTGCCCGACGGGTTGGCGCCATAGACGGGAGTGCGCATCGGCGGACGACCGTTCCGGGACGGAGGAGCGCAGTTGTCGCCATCCACGCCACCGCCGCGGATCACCGCGCCGAAGATGCCACCCCATCCACCACCACTGCCGCCGGTGCCGGTGCGGCCGGTGCCGGCGCCGCTGCCACCGCGAAGGATCGCGCCTTCATCCTCGGACGGAGCGGGCTCGCTGGCCGGCGCCGGGCGTGGAATCGAGGGCACGACTGCCTCGGTCACGGTGGGCGCCGCGGCCGTCTGCACGACGCTCAGGTCCGGGATCTCCTCGACGACGTCGGCAGCGACCGGCTCGGGCGCGGCCTTCACCGTCGGCGTGCTGGACCGAACGGCCTTCGTGCCGTTGCCGCGCTTCGTGACGGTCTTCGCTTCCGGCTTCGCCTCGGGCACCGTCTCGCTGAGCGCGAACTGCTTCGCGGTCTGGGCCTGGGCCAGCTGGATGCCGGCGGCATCGGCCTGCTGAAGCTCATTCGCGAAATCATCGGTGGGAGCCTTGTTCGTGGCGCGATACGCGACGAACGCGGCCAGGCCAAGGCCGACGACGGAGACGGGGATTCCGACCAGCAACAGGGACTTACGCATGGATCCTCCTGGGGCGCCTATGCGAGCCTCGACTCCGGGGCTCACGTCCAGTGGAAAAGGCACACCGGGGGCCGAGCTAAACCGTGGGATCGGCCGGGTTAATTGGTGACAGGCGTCACCGGGGGAGGACAGGGCTGTGCTTCACATGGGACAAGCCGACCAATCGATTGGGGGCCTGGAGTCATGCGGTCGTACAGGGGTGTGGTTCGCGGATGCCGCTGATGAATGCGGAAACGGCACCCCTGATTTGGGACTGCGATTCGACAGGCTGATCGGGATTTCGCCGAAGGATCATCCACCGCGAGTCGAGAAAAGGATTCGGGTGCCGTTTCCGCGTTCATCAGCGGGATCAGCGAATCCACCGGCCGGAAGTTGAACCCAACTCAGTTGCGCCCGCAGTGCCCGTTGGCACTCGGCCCCGCGATGCTCAATCCGTCGGCGGCCTGGTCGTGAGCGTCGGGACCGTGGTGGACAGCTTCGGCGCGACGCGGGCGCGCGTTGCCTGCTCGAGGTCGTAGGCCCAGCCGAGCAGCTTGTCGTCGGTCCAGAGGTCGCCGATGAACGCGAGGTTGAACGGCGTGCCGTCCGCGTAGTAGGCGTACGGGAACGTCACCGTCGGCAGGCCGATGTCGTTGATGATGTTGCTCGGCAGCTCGGGGTGGTCGTTGGGCGTCGCGTCACCGTTGCGTCGCGATATCGGCGCGCCGGCCTGGGGGAAGAACAGCCCGTCGAGCTTCCTGTCGGCGAGCACCTTCCGGAACAGCGCGCGCATGTCCTTGCGCCACGCCCCGTAGGCGTCCATCTGCTCCGTCGCGGTGATGGCGACCGGGTTGCCGCGTCCGCCCCCGTTGGCCATGCGCTTTCCCGTCAGCTTCTCCCATTCATCCACGCTGTGGAACGGCGAGCTGTCGGCGAGGCCCTGCATGTAGACGAACATGTCGTGCGCGCCGACGCTCGCCCGCGGCTGCTTCGCGTACAGCTCCTTCCAGCCGGTGTCGAGGAACGGATCCTCGACGACTTCCGCGCCCCGCGCCACGAGCGCCGCCACCGCGCGGTCGTAGATCGCCTTCGTCTCCGGCGCGAGCGGCACGAAGTTGCGACGCCAGCCGGTGCCCACGAGGCCGAACCGCTTTCCGGCCAGTGACGTGGTGCTCAGGGCCGACGCGTAGCTCGCCGTCGTCTTCCGGCCCACCGACGCGTACGATGAGAGGTCGCGAGGTGAAGGGCCGGCGATCACGTCGAGGACGATGGCCGCGTCGGTGACGGTCCGGGCGAGCGGCCCGACCACGTCGCGAAACGTCGCGTCGATCGGCACGACGCCCGCGAGCGGAACCAGGCCGAACGTCGCCTTCACCCCGACGAGCGCCTGCGCCGCCGACGGGTTCTGGATCGAGCCGCCGGTCTCCGTGCCGATGCCGAACACGGCGAAGCTCGCGTTCACCGCCGTCGCCGAGCCGCCGCTCGAGCCGCCGGGCTCGCGGTCGTCGGCGTACGGGTTGAACGTCTGCCCGGCGACGGTGCTCTTCGAGTACGTCCCGTTGCCCGCGAAGTCCGGCATGTTCGTCTTGCCGAGGATAATCGCGCCCGCGCGGCGGAGCCTCGCGACGACTTCGGCATCCCGGGCCGGGATCATGTCGATGCCACCGGTTGCCTTGCTGAATCCGGCAAAGCCGGCGGTCGTCACCATGCCGCCGACGTCGATGTTGTCCTTGATGACGATCGGCACGCCATGCAGCGGACCGCGCGGGCCACTCCGCGCCAGCTCCCGATCGAGCTCGGCCGCCTCGGCCAGGGCGCGCGGGTTCATCGAGATGAACGCGTTGTAGTGCGGCTCGTACGTGGCGATGCGATCGAGATACGCCTGGACCAGCTGCACCGCGGTGTATTTCCGCGCCGCGTAGTCGGCCTGCACCTGGCCGATCGTGAGCTCGACGACGTTTATCGGGCTCGCTGGCGCCCGGGATGCCGGCGCCGGCGTGACGGATCCACCGGAAGCGCAGCCGACGAGCAGGACGGCTGAGGCGAGAAGGAGATTTCGGTTCACGAGACGATGGCTGGGCTGAAGGCCGGCGTGGAAGAACGCCTTCCATAAAGGTGGCACCGACGACCAGTCACTGGCCACCGGCACGTCATCCGCTTCACTCGTCGCCCCACGACCAGCGCAGTACTGTTGGGGCATGCCCGAGCTACCCGACATCGTCGCCTACATCGAAGCGCTCGAGCGGAAGATCGGCGGGCAGGTGATCACGGGCGTCCGGGTGAAGAGTCCGTTCGTGGTCCGCTCCTTCGATCCGCCGATTTCCGCCGCGGCCGGACACCGCGTGGTGGGACTGCGGCGCCTGGGCAAGCGCATCGCGATGGAGCTCGATGGCGAGCTGTTCGTCGTGATCCATCTCATGATTGCCGGGCGATTCCTGTGGAAGCCGGCCGGCGCGCCGCGCACCAACAGGCTCGCGCGAGCCGCATTCGACTTCGAGGCAGGGTCGCTGATCCTCACCGAGGCCGGCACGCAGAAGCGCGCGTCGATTCATCTCGTGAAGGGCGTCGAGGGCCTGCGGGAGTTCGATCGCGGCGGCCTGGAGGTCCTCGACGCCACGCTCGAGGAGTTCGCGGCGCGCCTTCGCTCCGAGAATCACACGCTCAAGCGGTCGCTCACCGACCCGCGGCTCTTTTCGGGAATCGGCAACGCCTACTCGGATGAGATCCTGCATCGCGCGCGGCTCTCGCCGGTGCAGCTCACGCGGAAGATCGGCGACGCCGACGTCGCGACGCTCTTCGCCGCGACGAAGGAGGTGCTCGTCGAATGGACGAATCGCTTTCGCGAGCAGTACCGCGACGGATTCCCGGAGAAGGTCACCGCGTTCCGGCCCGAGATGGCGGTTCACGGCAAGTACGGCGAGCCCTGCCCGGTCTGCGGGACGCCGGTCCAGCGCATCAGGTACGCGAGCAATGAGACCAACTACTGCGCCCGCTGCCAGACCGGGGGCCGGCTGCTTGCGGATCGGGCGCTCTCGCGGCTCCTCAGGCAGGACTGGCCGAAGTCGATCGACGAGTTGTAGGGAGCCCGCCGTCAGAGGCTGAAGACGCCCTCGGTCATCAGCACCGTCGACCCGCCGACGCGCGTCCGGACCACCGCGCCGCCGGTCTTGTCGGCCTCCGCCTCCAGAATGCTCGGCCGGCCCATCTCGAAGCCCTGCTCGACGATCCACTTGAGGGTGCCGTCGCGCCGCGGATCGCGCGCCGCCAGGTAGCCAGCGAGCCCGACCACGGCGCTGCCGGTCGCCGGGTCTTCCGCGATCCCGATTCCCGGAGCGAACATACGGGAGTGGATGTGCGATCCGAGGCGCTCCCCGCCCTCGGCGAACAGGAAGACCTTGGAGGTGACGTACCCCGCGAGCGTTTCCTCCCAGAGGTCCATCTTCAGCCGCGCCGCGGCGACGGCCGACCGGTCGGTGAAGGGAATGAAGAGGAAATGCACGCCGCAGGAGACCGACTGCGGAGACCAGTCGCCATCGCGGATCGAGGAGGCGGGCAGGGACAGCATCGCCGCCAGCTTCTCGCGGGACGGAGGCGGCGGCCCGACTTCGGGGGCCTGGGCGGCGGTGAGCTGCGCGAAGACCGGTTTTCCATCCCGCGCGCGAATGGTCACCGGCACCGGGCCGACGATCTCCTCGAGCACGATGTTCGTGGATTCGCCGGTCAGCTTCACCGCCCCCGTGGAGGCAAGCACATGCGCCGTCCCGACGGTCGGGTGGCCGGCGAACGGCAGCTCGCCTCCCGGGGTAAAGATCCGAACACGCGCGGTATGCGCCGGGTTCTCCGGCGGCAGGACGAACGTGGTTTCGGAGAAGTTGAACTCCCGGGCGATCGGGAGCATCAGGGAGGGGTCGATTCCCCGGGCGTCGGGGAAGACCGCGAGCTGGTTTCCGCCGAAAGCCCGATCGGTGAAGACGTCGGCGGTGATGAAGGGTACGCGCATTCGTGAAACGTAAGTCAACTGTTGGTGGGGCCCGGTGTGTCTCAACCTCAGTTCCTCGTGGAGCGCCGACTCAACGAAGCGGGCGGCTTCGCGGTAGTACCAGTATGAGGGCAGGCGCTGGAGCCTGCGGCCATCTCGGTCGCCGGCAGTGGTTCTCCCTGGTCGAATGATGCCGAGCTGGATCGAGTCGGTTTTCGCGTTCCTTTTCAAGTACAGGCCGGAAGTCTTCGAGAAGGGCGACCTCGTTTTCGGGGCGCCCTCTTCCGTCATGTTCCTGCTCGCGCTCGGGCTCCTCATCGGCGGCCCGGCGGTCATGACGTACGCCGGCGTCCGGGGAAAGAGCACGCGCCGCGATCGGTGGATCCTGAGCGGGTTGCGCGTCGCATCGCTCGTTGTCCTGGTGCTCTGCCTGTTCCGCCCGATGCTGCTGCTGTCGGACGCCGTCCCGCAGCGGAACTTCGTCGCCGTCCTGCTCGACGACTCGAAGAGCATGACCATCGCCGACAAGGCCGGCCGGCCGCGTGGAGCGTTCGAGGTCGCGGCCTTCGCGCCGGAGAGCACGCTGCTCACCGAGCTGCGCCGGAAGTTCCAGGTCCGCCTCTTTCGCGTGAACGCGTCGGCGGAGCGCATCGAGAGCACGCGGGGGCTCACCTTCGAGGCCCAGCAGACGCACATCGGCGATGCCCTCGAGCGCGTGCGCCAGGAACTCGAGTCGGTGCCGGTGTCCGGCATCGTGCTGGTGTCGGACGGCGCGGACAATTCGCGCGCGCCGATCGGCGACCAGCTGCTGTCGCTTCGCGCCCGCTCCATTCCGGTGTTCACCGTCGGCGTCGGCGAAGAGCGTTTCGAGAAGGACATCGAGATCCGCCGTGTCGAGGCGCCGCATGCGGTGATGCGCGGCTCCGCCGTCGCGGCCGACGTGCTCATTCGGCAGCGAGGGTATTCCGGGCGGCGGCTGCCGATCCTCGTCGAGGATGACGGCCGCATCGTCGCCGCCGATTCGATCTGGATGCCGAACGACGGCGAGGTCGCCCCGATCCGCATCAGCGTCTTCCTCAACCGGGCCGGCGCGCGCGCGCTGACCTTCCGCATCCCTCTCCAGGCCGGGGAGCAGGTCACCCAGAACAACGCGGCCGTCGCGCTGGTGGACGTCCGCCAGCGCCGCGAGCGCATCCTGTACGTGGAAGGGGAGCCCAGGTACGAGGCGCGCTTCATCCGCGCCGCGGTGAAGGCCGACAGCAACCTCCAGCTCGTCACGATGCAGCGGACCGCCGAGGACAAGTTCCTGCGGCTCGACGTCAACACGGGCGAAGAGCTGGTCCGCGGCTTCCCGACCACGCGCGAGGAGCTGTTCTCGTACCGCTCGATCGTGCTCGGCAGCATCGAGGCGAGCTTCTTCTCGCAGGAGCAGATGAAGATGCTCAGCGAGTTCGTCTCGGTGCGTGGCGGCGGCATGCTGTTCCTTGGCGGGCGTCGCGCCTTCGCCGAGGGCGGCTACGCCGGGACGCCGCTCGCCGACGTGATGCCGGTGATCATCGAAGGGCCGCCCGTTCCCGATTCGCTGACGTTCTTCGCGGACCTCAAGGCGACCGTCACGCCGCCCGGTCGCAGCGCGGCAGTTACCCAGATCGCCGCGACGCCCGCGCAGGCCGACGCGCGCTGGCGCACGCTGCCCGCCATCACGAGCGTGAACTACATCCGGCGGGTCAAGCCGGGCGCGATCACGATCCTCCAGGGCGTGCTGCCTCCCACCGGCCGCGCCGGATGGCCGACGCAGAAGCTCGACACCTACACGCAGCCGGTGCTGGCCTATCAGCGCTTCGGCCGCGGGCTCTCGATCGCGATGCCGGTCCAGGATTCCTATCAGTGGCAGATGGACCCGGCCGCCGACAGCACGGACATCTCGTACCAGACCTTCTGGCGCCAGCTGCTGCGTCAGCTCACCGCCGACGTTCCCGGCCCGCTCCAGCTCTCGGTGCCGACCGACCAGGTGATGGTCGGGCAGCCGGCGACCATCCGGGCGACGGTCACGGATTCCCTGTACGTCCCGCGCAACGACGCGCAGGTGATGATGCACGTGACCGGCGGCGTCGCCGGATCGCCGGACGTGCCGATGGAGTGGGTGGTCGATCGGGACGGCGAGTACCGCGCGACCTTCACGCCGACGACGAACGGCCTCCAGGTCGTCCGCGTGGAAGTCACGGATTCCACCGGCCGGCGGCTGTCCGATTCGGTGGTCGTCCGGGTCGGTGACATGAACGCCGAATACGTGGATGCCGAGATGCGCCCGTCGCTGCTCGAGCGCATCGCCGACGAGACGGGTGGAAAGTTCTACCGGCCCGACCGGGTGTCGACGCTGGTGGAGGATCTCGCGATGTCGAAGAACGGCGTGACGGTGGTCAATCAGATGGACCTCTGGGACATGCCGTTCCTCTTCCTGCTCCTGGTCGCGCTGGTGAGCGCCGAGTGGGCCTACCGCCGCGCGCGGGGGCTGGCATGATCCTCCCTCGCGTTTTTGTCATCCCTCGCGCTCCTGCCATCCCTCGCGCTCTTGTCATCCCTCGCGCAGCGAGGGATCTGCTTCTTGTCGTCGCCCTGACCCTGGCCCCGTCGCTTGCGGCCGCGCAGACGCGCGCGCTCATCGTCACCGGACTCGGCGCCGAGCCGAAGTACCGACAGCAGTTCATGGCGCTTGGCGAGCGGCTGTCGAAGGCCCTGACCACGAAGTACGGCATCCCCGAGGCGAACATCGCGTGGCTCGGCGAGGACTCGACGGGCACCAGCCGCACGTACCGGGGGCGGAGCACGGCACAGGCTATCACCCGCGAGCTCGATCGCATCGCCGCCGCGGCCAGGCCGAACGAGCAGGTCTTGATCATCCTGATCGGCCATGGGAGCGGCGACGGCGAGAACACGAAGTTCAACATCCCCGGGCCGGACATCACCGCCCGCGAGTTCAACGCCGCGCTCGCGCGGTTCGGGGCGCAGCGCGTGGCCTTCCTGAACCTCACCAGCGCGAGCGGCGACGCGCTGCCCGTGCTTTCGTTCCCGAACCGGATAGTGGTGACCGCCACGAAGTCGGCGTACGAGCGCAACGAGTCGCAGTTCGCGCGCTTCTTCGTCGAGGCGCTCGACAAGGCCGGCGCCGCGGACGTGGACAAGGACGGCCGCGTCTCGCTCCTCGAGGCCTACCGTTACGCGGCGACGGAGACGCGCCGGTCGTACGAGAACGACGAGCGCCTCGTCACCGAGCATTCGCAGCTCGACGACGACGGCAACGGAAAGGGCAGCGATCTCCCGGATGGCCGGAGCGCCGGAGACGGACTCCTGTCCCGGCGATTCTTCCTCGATGGCGGCATGGCCGGCGGCCGGCAGGCGTCGAGCGATCCGCGGCTCAACAAGCTCTACACGGACAAGTTCGCGATCGAGGACAGCATCGACGCGCTCAAGCAGCGGAAGGCGTCCATGAAGGAAGACGCGTACTACGCGCAGCTCGAGCCGCTGCTGGTGAGCCTCGCGCGCCTGGCGCGGGAGATCAGGCAGGTGGAGGGAAGATGAAGCGGTGTTTCAGTGGGTCGGTGGCTCGGTGGATCGGGTCTATGCTTGCGGCCGTGGTCATGGCGGGAGTAGCGGGGGCGCAGACGCCCGCGGCCTATCAAGCGGCCGTCGAGAAGTACGGCGACGCCCCGACGCTCTTCAGCACCGGCCAGTACCAGAACGCGATCCTCGTCATGCAGGCGCTGCCGAAGTCGGACAGCGGCTGGGTGGCGATGCAGCCGATGCTCGTCCGCGCCCTGGCCGCCGTCGGCAAATACGACGAAGCCGAGCGGGTGGGACGCGAGGCGGCAGCGGCGCCGGGCGGGAGCGTGGTGCTCAACACCCTCGGCGAGACGATGCTCCTTCGAGGAAAGCGCGCGGCGGCCGAGTCGCTCTTCAGCCGCGCCGTGGCGACGCGTGCCACGGACAGCCTCACGGCGAAGCTCAACCTCGCGATCCTCCTGTATGATCGCGGCGATCGCGACCGCGCCCTCGATGCCTTCGACGGCTTCATCGACGTCTACAACACGCGCGCGTCGGCGCTCACGAGCGACGAGCTCGTCGCCGTCGGGCTCGCGGTGCGCTACCTCGGCGTTCGCGATCCGCAGCTCTTCAAGGACGCGCTCAAGGCCTTCGACGCCGCGTTGCGGCTCGACCCCGCCAACGACGAGGCACGCGTGAAGCTCGGCGAGCTGTTCCTCGAGAAATACAACCACGCCGACGCGCAGACCGAGTTCGAGGAAGTCCTGCGCACCAATCCGAACCATCCGGCGGCCCTCGTCGGCGCGGCGAGGCGGCTCGACGCCGACGGCCAGCCGGGCGCGGATTCCCTCGTGCGCGTCGCGCTCGGCGTCAACCCGGAATTCGTGCCGGCGCTGCTCTTCCGCGCCAACGCGCTGGCCGAGATCGAGGACTATACCGGCGCGCAGCGGGAGCTGGAGCACGTGCTGCGGGTGGACCCGACCAGCAGCCGGGCGCTCGGCATGCTCGCGGCCGCGAAATACCTGACGGGCGACGAGGCGGGTTACGCCAGCACGCGGCAACGCGCGCTCGCGCTCAACCCGAAGGACGGCGACTTCTTCGTCACCGTGGCGGAGCTGAACGCGCGCGTGCGGCAGTACGAGCGGGCGGCGCGGTTCGCCCGCGAGGGCATCGCGGTCGATTCCACGAACTGGAGCGCGCACGCGACGCTGGCGAACAACCTCCTGCGCATGGGTGAAGTCGATCAGGCTCGCGCGGCGTTCGAGAAGTCGTTCAAGGGCGATCCTTACAACCTCTGGACGAAGAACACGCTCGATCTGCTCGACACCTACAAGAACTACGATCTCGTCCCGACCGAGCACGCGCAGCTGATGGTCGAGAAGACCGAGTCCGGCATCCTCGGCGTCTACCTCGGCGACATCGTCGAGGAGGCCTACCGGACGTTCGCGGCGAAGTACGGCCACAGCCCGAAGCCGCCGGTGCGGGTGGAGGTATACCGCAGTCACGCCGATTTCTCGGTGCGCACCGTCGGGCTCGCGGGCATCGGCGCGCTCGGCGTGAGCTTCGGGAACACGCTCGCGTTCGACTCTCCGGCGGCGAAGGACGCCGGCCCTTTCAACTGGGCGTCGACGGTGTGGCACGAGCTGGCCCACACGTTCACGCTGGGTCTCACCGACCACCGCGTACCGCGCTGGCTCTCGGAAGGCCTCTCGGTATATGAAGAGCACAAGGCGCGTCCCGGCTGGGGCTTCACGCCGTCGGCGGGATTCCTGATCGCGTTCCGGGACCGGAAGCTGGTCCCGGTGAGCCGGATGAACGACGGCTTCATGCGGCCGGCGTATCCCGAACAGGTGATGTTCTCGTACTACCAGGCGTCGCTGGTCTGCGACCTCATCGCGCGCGACCACGGCGAGAAGGCGCTGCTGGACATGCTGCTCGCGTACAAGGCCGGGCAGTCGACCGAGGAGGTTTTCAGATCTGTCCTGCGGACAGATCTGAAGACCTTTGACAAGAAGTTCGACGACTACGTGCGCCAGCGCTTCGCGGTGCCGCTCCAGTCGCTTTCGGCCGACTCCATCGCGCTCGACCCGGGGATGTCGGGTGAGGAGATGCTCCAGCGCGCGAAGGCGCGGCCGCATTATCCGACGACGATGATCGCGGCGAAGATCCTCACCGATCGCGGCGACACGGACCTCGCGCTCGGCCTGCTCGAGGTCGCGCGCGGGCTCTTCCCGGAGAACACGAGCCCGGACGGCCCCTACGCGCAGCTGTACCGCCTCTACTCCACCCGGCCGGCGGATTCGGCGAAGCTGTTCGGGCTGCTGGAGGACATCATGAAGTACGGCAGCACCGAGTACGAGCCTCACGTGAAGCTGGCCGCGATGCGCGAGCAGCGCGGCGACCTCGCCGGCGCGGCGGACGCGCTCGAGCGGGCGATGTACATCAACCCGTTCGATGCCGCGGTGCACGAGCGGATGGCCGACCTGTACGCGCGCTCGGGGAACAAGGCGAAGGTGGTGCGCGAGCGGCGCGCGCTGGTGGGCCTCAACCCTGTGGACCGCGCCGGCGCCTGGTACCGGCTGGCCGCGGCGCAGGATGACGCCGGCGACCGGAAGGGAGCGCTGGCGTCGGTGGTGCGGGCGCTCGAGGATGCCCCCAACTTCCAGCTCGCCCAGGACCTGCTGCTCAAGCTCAAGGGGATTCCGCAGCCATGACCACGCGACTGATCCGACACGGCCTGATCGCCGCCGCCTTGCTGCTCGTCGCCGCCGAGGGGACGGCACAGCGGCGCGGCCGGTTTCCGGGGTACGGGATGCGCGAGCTCGGCGGCGACGGCTATTACACGCCGCCCGACTGGCGCGGGAATCCGCTGTACGACGGCCGGATCACGTTCGTCCGCATCAAGTATCGCGGCTACGAGCACTTCACCGACCAGGGCCCCGGGTGGGCGCACGACTACCCGATCTCGGAGTCGCACTTCGCGCGGATCATGAAGGAGATCACCGTCGCGCGGCCGTTCATCCAGTCGGGCGAGATCTTCGGCAGCACGATCCTGTCGTTCGACGATCCGCAGCTCTTCAAGTATCCGATCGCGTACCTGTCCGAGCCCGGCGGCTGGCACATGAACGACACCGAGCTCGCCGGCTTCCGGAAGTACATCGAGCGGGGCGGGTTCCTGATCTTCGACGACATGCAGAACTACGACATCCAGAACCTGGCGTACGAGTGGCAGCGCGCCTTCCCGAAGACGCGCATCCTCCCGGTGCCGCCGGAGCATCCGGTGTTCGACTCGTTCTTCAAGGTGGACCTGTCGAAGGTCGAGGGCGCGTACCGCAACCGGCCGACGTTCTACGGGGTGTTCGAGGACAACGACCCGAAGAAGCGCCTGATCGCGATCATCAACAACGACCAGGACCTCGGGGAGTTCATGGAGTACTCGGACCGCGGCTTCAACATCGGGCCGACGAACGAGGCCTACAAGCTGGTGATCAACTACTTCATTTACGCCCTGTCCCATTGATGCGCCTGCGGCGCATCCATGGGACGCTGTCTCATATGATGTCGTCGCTTCGCTCCTCCTCCCGCTCTCTCCGTAGCAGGCTGGTTTCAACTCTTTCACTCTGCAAATGACGCTCGCTGCTCCAGCACAGCCCGGCCTCGAATCGGCCGACGACATCGCGCTCGCCGACCGGATGAAGACCGGCACCGACCAGGTCCTGACGGAGCTGCACAAGCTCATCGTCGGCCAGGAGCAGGTGATCGAGCTCGTCCTCCTCTCGATCATGAGCGGCGGCAACAGCCTCATCATCGGCGTGCCCGGCCTGGCGAAGACGCTGCTCATCAACACCATCGCCCAGGTCATCGACCTCAAGTTCAACCGCGTGCAGTTCACGCCGGACCTGATGCCGAGCGACATCACCGGCACCGAGATCATCCAGGAAGACTCGGAAGGGCACCGGAAGATGATGTTCACGCCCGGACCGATCTTCGCGAACATCGTCCTCGCCGACGAGATCAACCGCACCCCGCCCAAGACGCAGGCGGCGCTGCTCGAGGCGATGCAGGAGCACCGCGTGACGGTGCAGGGAAAGACCTACAAGCTCGAGGAGCCTTTCTTCGTATTCGCCACGCAGAACCCGATCGAGCTCGAGGGCACGTATCCGCTGCCGGAAGCACAGCTCGACCGCTTCATGTTCGAGATCGTCATCGAGCACATGAGCGAGGAGAACGAGATCAAGGTCGTCCAGCAGACCACGTCGGCCCGCAAGCTGAGCTTCGCCAAGCCGATGACCGGCGACGACATCATCAGGTATCAGCAGCTCGTGCGCCGGGTGCCCTGCGCCGACCCGGTGGCCCGCTACGCGGTGGCGCTGGCGCGGACGAGCCGCCCCGGCCCGAACGCGCCGGAGTGGGTGAAGAAGTGGGTCTCGTACGGCGCTTCCGTGCGCGCGGGGCAGAACCTCATCCTCGCGGGCAAGGCCCGGGCGCTGATGCACGGCCGCTATCACGTGAGCTTCGAGGACATCCGCGCGCTCGCGAAGCCGATCCTCCGCCATCGCGTGCTGCGGAACTTCCACGCGGAGTCGGAGCGCATCACCCCGGACCAGCTCGTGGACAAGCTGCTCGAATCGGTCCCGCTCCCGAAGTCGGGCATGTAAACCGCTCCCGTCAGGATGACATAAGTGGCCACTCAGATCGACGGCACCACCTCGGTTCCCGGCGCGCACCTCATCGACCCCAATGTGCTTTCGCGCATCGGGAACCTCGAGCTGCTCGCCAGGATCGTCGTCGACGGATTCATCAACGGCCTCCACCGCGCTCCGCACCTCGGGTCGTCCACGGACTTCGCCGAGCACAGGCTCTACACGCCCGGCGACGACATCCGGCGCGTGGACTGGAAGCTGTACGGGCGCACCGACAAGTACTTCATCAAGCAGTACGAGGCCGACACGAACACGAACTTCACGGCCGTGCTCGACGTCTCCCGCTCGATGCGCTACGGCGCGTCGAAGGAGACCGGGCGCGTCTCGAAGCTCGAGTACGGATGCTACCTTGCCGCCTGCCTGACGTACTTCTCCAGCATCCAGCGTGATCGCGTCGGGCTCGTGACCGTCGAGAACGACGTGTCGACCTACGTGCCCGCGTCGGCGAAGCACCTGCGCGTCATCCTCCAGGCGCTCGACCAGACCCTGAAGCAGGGCGAGCAGGCGACGGCCACCGAGGCCAGGACCAACATCCTCGGCGAGACGCACCTCGGCACCGCCTCGCAGCTCGGGCCGCCGATGCGGAAGATCTCCGAGCTCTTCCGCCGCCGGAGCATGATCGTCGTCATCTCCGACCTGTACGAAGAGCCGGAAGCGATCGTCGAGGCCGTGAACAACCTGCGCGGCCGCGGCAACGACATCATGGTCTTCCACCTCCTCGACCCGACGGAGCTGGAATTCCCCTTCACGGACTCCAGCAACTTCATCGACATCGAGACCGGCGAGAAGATGCCGGTGATCCCGGAGTACCTGCGCACCCAGTATCGCGAGGTCATCGCGGCGCACGTGGCGAAGCTCGGCAAGGAGCTGCGCGACCATCGCATCGACTACGCGCTCTTCGACACGAGCAAGCCGCTCGACGGCGCGCTCTACGCCTACCTCGCCACGCGCGAGCGCCTCCGGCAGGTGCGCTGATGAACTTCCTGTCGCCGTGGTTCCTGGGCGGGCTGGCGGCCCTGTCGATTCCGGTGCTGATCCACCTGATCAACCGGGAGAAGAAGGTCGTCGTGCAGTTCCCGTCGCTGATGTTCCTGCACAAGATCCCGTACAAGTCCGTCCGGCGGCAGAAGATCCGCCACCTGCTGCTGCTCATCCTCCGCTGTCTCGCGCTCGCGCTGTTCGTCGCCGCGTTCGCCCGCCCGTGGTTCGACCGCTCGAAGCACGCGGGGGCCGCGGGCACCACGGCCCGGGCCGTGGTGCTTCTGATAGACCGGTCGTACAGCATGGGTTACGGCGGCCGCTGGCAGGCGGCGCTCGACAAGGCCCGCGAAATCGTGCGAGCCATCAATCCGCAGGACAACGCGACGATCGTCTTCTTCGCGAACGAGCCCACCGCCGCCACCGAGCCCACCGCCGATCGCTCGCGGCTCGAGAACGCGCTCAAGGTCGCGAAGCTCAGCTCTGAGGGAACGCGCTTCGCGCCGGCCATCAAGTTCGCGACGGAGATCGTCGTGGGGTCGAACCTGCCGCGCAAGGACGTGGTGCTGATCAGCGACTTCCAGAAGGCGGGCTGGGCGAAGCGCGAGGAGCTCTCGCTGCCGGCCGACGTGACCCTGCGAACGGTCGACGTCGCCGGTGGCGACGCGGCCGACGCCGGCGTGATCGGCGTGACGACCGAGCGCACGCGCGACTCCGTGCGCGAGCGGGTGACGGTGTCGGCGCGCATCGCCAACCTGTCGCCCGCCGCCCGCACCGTGGAAGCCGCCCTCGACCTCGGCGGACGAAGCGTCGAGAGAAAGCGCGTCACCCTGCCGCCGAAGAGCGCGCAGCAGGTCCGGTTCGCGCCGATATCGGTGCCCGCCACCGCGATGCGCGGCATCGTCAGCATCACCGGCGATTCACTCGCCGCCGACGACCGGTTCTTCTTCACAGTCACGCCCGACGAGGCGGTGTCGGTGCTCGTCATCGAGCCCGGATCGGCGCGCCCGAACCAGAGCCTCTACCTCCGGACCGCGCTGTCGATCGGCGACAAGCCGCGCTTCAAGGTGGACGTGCGGACGCCCGACGCCGTTCGCCCCGCGGACCTCGAGGGCCGGTCACTCTTCATCCTCAACGAAGCGCCGCCGCCGGGTGGCGCCATCGGCGCGCGCATGCGCGAGGCGATCGCCGGTGGCACTGGGCTGTTCATCGTGCCGGGTGACCAGGACGTCGAGCGCTGGCCGTCCGACTGGAAGTCCCTCGTGCCCGCCACCGTGGGGCGGCGCGTGGTTGACCACACGCGCGACGCCGGGGCGACGATCGGCGCCGTCGACTACACGAATCCCGTCTTCGACATCTTCAGCGCGCCACGCAGTGGCGACTTCGCGTCGGCGCGCGTGTTCCGCTATCGCCTCCTGCGCGCGCGGGGCGACTCCGGAGTGCTCGCGAAGTTCGAGGACGGCGCTCCGGCCATGGTGTCGGGCCGCGCCGGCAACGGGCGCGTCGTCGTCTGGGCGACGTCCATGGATGCGAGCTGGACCGACCTCCCGATGCAGACGGTCTTCGTCCCCTTCGTGCATCAGGTCGGCAAGCGGGTGGGCCGCTACGCCGACTCCAGGCAGTGGTTCACCGCCGGCGACGTGCTCGATCTGTCGCGCCACGCCGAGTTAACGTCGCCCCTGATGGGTTCGAGCGCGAAAGCCGAGGGAGACTCGGTTCGGTTGATCCTCGAGGCGCCCTCCGGCGAGAAAACCCGGCTCAGCGTGATGGGTACCAACCATCTGGCGACATTGCGTGAACAGGGGTTGTATGAGCTGAGGGGTGAAGGCGACCCGGTCGGCGGCGGACGTCCCGTCGCCGTCAACGTCGATGCCGCCGAGGCGGACCTTTCACACCTCGATCCGCAGGAGCTCGTCGCCGCCGCCAGCGCCACCACGGCGAAGGTGGCGTCTGGTGAAGTGGCCACGGTCGCGCCGGAGCAGCAGGAAGGCCGGCAGACGTTGTGGTGGTATCTGCTGCTGGCGGCGCTGTTTCTGCTGGCGGTCGAGACGGTGTTGTCCAACAGGCTGTCGAGGGTGTCATCCTGAGTCGCTTCGCGGCTCCGGATGACGAACAGAGGCGAGGACACATACATGGAAAGCATCCACGGAATCGGGGAGCAGGGTGAGCTGCTGCGGGTCGTGCGGGGCGTCCGCAACCGCTGGCGGCTCAAGCACGCCCTCCGCGGCCTCGCCATCACGCTCGCCGGTGCCTTCGTCGTCTACGCGCTGACGGCGATCGCCGTCCACGCCCTCAACTACTCGGAGGCGAGCGTCCTCGCCGGCCGCGCCGTGTGCATCGTCGCGCTCGTCGCCCTGGCCATCCGGTTCGTGGTGATGCCCCTGCTCCCCAGGGTGCAGGACGAGCGCGTGGCGCTCTATCTCGAGGAGCACGAGCCCACCGTCGAGGGCGCGATCTTCACGTCGGTCGAGGTGGATCGCGCGCTGGCCGAGGGCAACGAGCGCATCTCGCCGGCGCTCGCCGGGCGACTCAAGTCGAGCGCGATCGAGCGGGCCCGCCTCATCGGCGACGGCCGGCGCGTCGACGCCGCCGGCGTCCGGAACGGCTGGCTGATGGTCGGCGCCGTGGCTCTCGTCGCCGCGCTGATCACGACGCTGGGCCCGGCGCCCCTGCGCAACGGACTCCGCCTGCTCGCGACTCCGTGGAAGCCGGCCGAGGCGTCCACGGTCTTCAGCATCGCGGTCGATCCCGGCAACATGACCATCGCGAAGGGTGGTGACGCCGAGGTGTTCGCGCGCCTCCGGAACTTCCAGTCGGAGGAAGTGATCGTCATGGCCCGCATGATGGACTCGGCGACCTGGGTCCGCGTGCCGATGGTCGCCGACAGCGCCGGCCGGTACACCGCCCGCCTGCTCGACGTCGAGGCGCCGACCGAATACGTGGTCGAGGCGAACGGCATCCGCTCCGCCACGTATCGCATCGACGTGGTGAACCTGCCGTACGTGAAGAACATGAACATGGAGTACCGGTACCCGAACTACACCGGGCTCCCCGCCGAGAAGTTCGACAGCTCCGGCGACATCGCCGCGCTCAAGGGCACCCTCGTCACGATCGCGGTCGAGACGACGATGCCGACGGAGGGCGGCCAGATCGTGCTCGACAACGGCGAGAAGATCCGCCTCACCCGGGGCGAAGGCGGCGCGCTCACCGCCACGCTGCGCGTCGATCACACCGGCTTCTACAGGGTGGAGCTCGCGGGGCCCGACGGCTCGATGGTCACCGGGTCGCTCGACTACACCATCGACATGCTCGTCGATCGCAAGCCGACCGTGTTGTTCAAGAAGCCCGGGCGCGACTCGCGCGTGATGGCGGTGGACGAGGTGTACACGGAAGCCGAGGCAAAGGACGACTACGGCGTATCGCGGCTAGATCTCGTCTACTCGATCAACGGCTCGCCGGAGCGCACCGTTCCCCTCAGCCAGGCGACGTCGCGCGTCCTCAGGGACATCTCGGCCGGCTACACCTTCATGCTCGAGGACTACGAGCTGAAGCCCGGTGACGTCGTCTCGTATTTCGCCCGCGCGGTCGACAACGACGCGGTGAGCGGGGCGAAGTCGGCGGAGACGGACATCTACTTCCTGAACGTCGCGCCGTACCAGCGCGATTACCGCCAGGGCCAGGCGCCGCAGGTTGGCGAGGGAGGCGGAGGACAGCAGCCGGAAAACGGTGGCCAGTTCTCGCAGCGCCAGCGCGACATCATCGCCGCGACGTTCAAGTCGGCGCGTGACAGCGGCGGAACGGCGGCGAAGACGCTGTCCGAGGACGTCCAGACGATCCGCCTGTCCGAGCAGAAGCTCCGGGAGGAAGTCGAGGGGCTCGGCCGCCGGCTGGTGGAGCGCGGGATCACGGCGCAGGACTCCAACTACGCGAAGATCGCGAAGCTCATGGCGAAAGCCGGAGCGATGATGGACACCGCCGAGCGTTCGCTGGGTTCCGGCCGGCTCACCGAGGCGCGCGGGCCCGAGCAGCGCGCGCTCCAGCAGCTCATGCAGGCCGAGGCCATCTTCCGGGACGTCACCGTCCAGCAACAGCAGCAGGGCGGCGGCGGCGGGGGCGGCGGACAGCAGTCGGAGGCGCAGGACCTGGCGGACCTCTTCGAGCTGCGCCAGGAGCGCATGCGCAACCAGTACGAGGAAGTGAACCGCGGCCAGAACGAGCAGCAGCAGCAACAGCAACAGCAGCAGCAACAGATCGACAGCGTCGCCCAGAAGCTGAAGGAGCTCGCCCGGCGGCAGCAGTCCGAAGACGAGCGGGCGCGCGCGAAGGCCGACAGCATGAACGGCAACCGCCAGCAGCAGGGCGGCGGCGGTGGTGGCGGGCGGCAGGCGGCGCAGCAGGCCGAGGACGCGGCGAGAACCCTCGAGCGCCTCGCGCGCGAGCGCCAGTCACCGGCCCTGGCCGACGCGGCCCGCGCGCTTCAGAACGCGGCCGACGAGATGCGCCGCAACGCGGCGAGCGGCCAGCAGGGCGCCATGTCGGGCGAGGCGCAGCGCCAGCTCGAGGAGGCCCGCCGGCTGCTGGACCAAGACCGCCGGCTCGGCGAACAGAAGAACGTGAACGACGCGCTCGACCAGGCCCGGCAGCTCAAGGCCGAGCAGCAGCGCGTGAACAACGACGTGAACCGGCTGAACACCGCCGACAGCGCCGCTGCCCGGCGGGACATCGCGCAGCGCAGCGGCCAGATGGCCGACCGGCTACGCGACCTGACCCAGGAGATGGATCGCATCGCCCGCAACGTGCAGTCGGAGCAACCGGCGGCATCGCGCGCGCTGCGCAACGCCGCGGATTCCGTTCGCTCGGCCCGTCTCGAGAGCCAGATCCGCGCGGCCCAGCAGATGGCCGGGAGCAACACGCCGTCGAACTACCTGCGGGACGTCACGGAGCCGCAGATCTCGCGGGGAATCGACAACCTCAATCGGCAGCTCGAGCAGGCGCAGCAGGCGGCGAGCGCGGCGCAGAACCAGCAGGCGGGCGAGCAGTCGCTGGACAAGGTTCGCGACATGGTGAATGGCGTCGAGTCGCTCGCCGAGCGCGTGCAGCAGCAGATCGATCGCGAAAACCGGCGCCGGCTGACCGGCGGCGATGCGCAGGGTCAGGAGCAGGGCCGGCAGGGTCAGGGAGCGCAGGGCCAGCGCGGCCAGGATCAGGGGCAGGGTCAGGGTCAGGGTCAGGGTCAGCAGGGCCAGGAGGGCCGACGCGGTCAGGCTCAGGGCCAGCAAGGCCAGGGACAACAGGGGCAGCAGGGCCAACGTGGTCAGGCTCAGGGCCAGCAGGGACAGGGTCAGCAGGGTCAGGGGCAGGGTCAGGGAGAACGCGGCCAGGCCCAGGGCCAGCAGGGTCAGGGTCCGGGGCAGCAAGGCCAGGGACAGCGCGGTCAGGGTCAGGGCCAGGGACAACAGGGCCAGACTCAGGGCCAGGGCCAGGGTCAGGGGCAGGGCCAAGGCCAGGGTCAGGGTCAGCAGGGACAACAGGGTGGACGCGGAGAAGGGCGTCCCGGTGAGCAGCAGGGCGGAAGCGGTGGCGCCGGCGGCAACGGCAGCAACT
>CAMLHT010000033.1 GCA_946479895.1 uncultured Gemmatimonadota bacterium
CAGGACGAGATCGGGACGCCCTTTTGCATCACGATCGACGGGCAGACCATGCAGGACAACACCGTGACCATCCGCGATCGCGACACGCTGCTCCAGGAGCGGGTGGCGTCCGACCGGGTGAAGGACATCGTGGCCGGCCGGGTCGCCGGGTGAGTCCGCTGTCGGTCGAGCGCCTGCGCCGCGAAGGGCAGGCGTTCATGGAGGAGATCTCGCGCGAGTACTACGTCTCGGGCGCGGGCATCAAGGCCTCCGCCGACCTCCAGCCGATCTACGAGCGGCACCGCGCCGTCACCGGGCCCGAAGCGCTCGCCCTGGCGGGCCAGGTCCTCCGCGACGCGGACCCCGGGTCCGAGGATCACCGCCAGGCGCGCATGCTGGTGGAATGGCTCGCCGAGCTCCAGAGCTCTCGCGAGCTCGCCCCGCTCGAGGAGCGGGAGATCGCCTGGGAAGGCTCGGCGGTCGTGCAGCTCGACGGCGGGAGGCAGATCGAGTTCCAGCGCGCGTCAATCGAGATGGCGGTCTCCAGCGACCGCCGCGAGCGCCAGGCGATCGAGAAGGCGCGCGACGCGATCGTCGCCGCCGAGCTGGCTCCGCTTCGCCGGCAGCGCTTCGAGCGCGAGCGCGAGATCACCGAGGCCCTCGGGCTCGCCGCGACCTACAACGCGACCTTCGAGGCACTGAGCGGCATCTCCCTGAGCGAGATCGCCACCCAGTGCGAGGCGTTCCTCGACGACACGCAGGCGCTGTGGGACGACACCTTTCCGCGATTCGTCCGGAAGGTGCTGCGGATCGAGCCCGGCGATGCGACGCGGTCCGACGCGCTCGCGCTCTTTCACGGCCACGAGTTCGACGAGCATTTCCCGTCGAGCAGCATGGAGTGGGAGATCCGTCGGCAGGTGCGCGAGATGGGCATGGATCCCCTCGCCGGCGGACGGGTGGTCTACGACACCGAGGACCGGCCGGGGAAGCGATCGCGCGCCTTCTGTCTTCCGGCGCGCGTGCCGGACGAGGTGTACCTGGTCCTGCGACCGCACGGCGGCCAGACCGACTGGTCGACGTTCCTGCACGAGCTCGGGCACGCGCTGCACTTCGCGTACATGCGTCCCGACCTTCCGTTCGAGTATCGCTGGCTTGGCGACAACTCGATCACCGAAGGCTACGCCATGCTGTTCGACCACCTCATGCACGACCCGGGGTGGCTGAAGCGGTACACGCCGCTCTCGTCGGGGAAGCTGGACGCGTACATCCGGGCGAATGCGTTCCACGAGCTGCACATGATCCGCCGGTACGCGGCGAAGCTGCTCTACGAAATCGAGCTCCATGGCGGGAAGCAGTCGTACGAGCAGCTGTCCGACCTCTACGTGCAGCGCCTGACCCGGGCGACCAGCTTCCGGTACAGCGCCGCGGATGCCTTCGTCGACGTCGATCCCCGATACTATGCGACGCGTTACCTGCGAGCGTGGCAATTGCAGGCCCTGATCACCGAGACGCTCCGCGAGCGGTACAACGAGGACTGGTGGCGGAACCCCCGCGCAGGCCCGTGGATCCTCGCCGAGTTGTTCGCCGAGGGGCAGCGTGAGCTCGCGCCGGAGCAGGCGCGGCGCATCTCGGACAAGGAGCTTGGCTTTGGCCCGTTGATCCGGGCCGTCGAACGGGAGCTGGCATGAGCAAACCAGTCGCGCTCGTCACAGGCGCTTCACGCGGGATCGGCCGATCGACGGCGCTGCGTCTCGCCGGGACCCACGAGATCATCGCCGTCGCGCGGACGGCTCCGGATCTCGAGTCACTCGCCGCCGAGATCACGAAGGCGGGTTCGACCTGCCGGACCATCGTCCTCGATCTCGCGGATCACGACGCGACGGACCGGGCGCTCGCCGGCGTCCAGTGCGACGTGCTGATCGCCAACGCAGGCGTCGGTCCCATCAAGCCGCTGATGGAGCTGACGCGCGACGAGTGGCATACGATCGTGAGCGTCAACTTCAGCTCGATGTTTCACGTGACCCGCGCGGTCCTCCCGGGCATGATCGCGCGGCGGCGAGGACACATCGTGGTGGTCGGCTCCATCGCGGGCCGGAGCGCGTTTCCCGGCGGGACGGCCTACGCCGCCTCGAAGCACGCCGTGGCGGCCTTTGCGGAGTGCCTGATGCTGGAAGTCAGGGACCACGGCGTGAAGGTTTCGGCGGTGAACCCGGGCTCGGTCGCGACGGCGTTTTCCGAGCGGGCGGACCCGTCCTGGATGCTCTCGCCGGACGAGGTGGCCGACTCGATCGCCCACGTCATCGCCACGCCGCCTGACGTGCTGGTGCACAGCCTGGAAATCCGGGCGCTGACGCCGAGGAAGAAGTAGAGGGGAGGGCCCATCCCCCTATCCCTCTATCCGTCCATCTCCCTCTTTCTTACATTCTCGCGCGTGACGAGAGCGCTTTCGCCCTCCTTCGACCGCTTCAGGCCTGCCGCCGACGGCAGCGACTTCGGGCTCCGCGAGCTCATGGTCGTGCGCGAGATCGTCCACGCCTTCCACACGGCGGAGCGCCCGGGCGATGTCTACCAGTTCGCCCTCGACCGCGTCACGCCGCTGGTCGGCGCCGCGTTCGCCTGTGTCTACCTCGTCGAGAAGGACACCGACCTGATGACCCTCGGCGCGGTCCACAACTGGCCGCAGAAGTACGCGCGTTTTCTCTCGCAGCTTCGCGTGCGCATGGGCCACGGCCCGAGCGGCCTCGCGGCGTCGGAGCGGCGGGTGGTCGAGGTGTCGGACGTGTTCTCCGACGCGAATGCGTCCGACTGGCGGGACGTCGCGAACGAGCTGGGGTTCAAGTCGCTCGTCGCCCTCCCGCTGCAGACGGGCGAGACGGTCCTCGGGGCGATCACGTTCTACTTCGCGAACGCCGGTGCCGCATCGGCGGAGGCGCGGCATCTCTTCCAGATGGTTGCCGACCAGATGGCGGCGACGGCGGAGAAGGCCAGGCTGATCGACGACCTGCGGACGGCGAACGCCGCCCTCGAGACGTCGAACGCCGAGCTGGAGCGGCAGTACCTCGCGCTCCTCGACGCGCGACGGGTGAAGGACGAGTTCCTCGCCAACATCTCGCACGAGCTCCGGACGCCGCTCACCACGGTGATCGGCTACATCTCGCTGATGCAGGAGGGGCTCGCCGGCCCGGTCACCCAGGACCAGCAGCAGACGCTCTCGCACGTGAAGACCTCGAGCGAGCAGCTCCTGTCCCTCATCGGCGACCTGCTCGAGCTGACGCAACTCCGCCGCGGAGGCGGGGAGGTGACGGTCACGCGGTTCGACATCCGCGACCCGATGACCGAGGTCGTGGAGATGACGCCGGGCCGACGGCCGGACGTCCTGCTCGACGTCACGATGCCGCCCTCGACGGCCATCGAGTCCGACCGGCGGCTCATCCGCAAGATCCTTGGCGCCCTGCTCTCGAACGCGTACAAGTTCACGCACACCGGGCACGTCGCGTTCGGCGCCGCGGTGGTCGGCGACCGGGTGCGCTACAGCGTCCAGGATTCGGGGATCGGCATCCCGAAGGACGCCGAGAGCTACATCTTCGAGGAGTTCCGGCAGCTGGACGGCACCTCCACCCGCCAGTACGGCGGAACGGGACTCGGCCTGACCCTCGCCCGGCGCTTCGCGCGCCTGCTTGGCGGCGACATCCTGGTTACCTCCGCGGAGGGGGTCGGCACTACGTTTATAGTCGACCTGCCGCTCGGCACCACCCCGGTCCGGAGCGACTCGGTCCACTAGGACGGATTCACCAGGGATTTCCGGAATGGTTCGCTCGAACAAGACAATGCAGGAGCTCATGACGACGCTGCCGGCCGACGAGGTCATCGCGCGCGCGAAGAGCTTCTTCTCCCGGCGGTCGTCGCTGTACGCCGCGTTCCTCGACAAGGAAGGGCCGGGCTACTGCACCTTCCGCGGGCAGGGCGGGGAAGAGATCGTGATCGGCGCCGCCCCGGCGAACGGCGCGACGCGCGTCACCGGCTCGACCTACCTGTTCGACATGCAGGTCTCCCGGTTCTTCGAGACGCTGCCAGCGGCTCCGGCAGGTGTCGCGTGAGCGCCATCGTCCGGCAGAATCCGTCGGAGCCGTTCGTGAGCCGGCTCCGGGCGCGTCGCGGAACGATCGATCTCGCCCGATCCAGTGATTCGGCGATCACGATCCGCGTCGAGATGCCCGAGGTCTGGGATACGGTCCGCATCGTCGCCGCCAGCACCGAGCCGGTCGCGGCGATCAAGCGCGCCGCACTCGACGCGCTTTCCCCCAGCGAGGCCCACGCCGACGAGTTCGTCATCAAGCTGCACGGCTGGGAAGTGCTCGACGAGGGAGCGTCGCTGGCTGACGCGGGCGCGGCCGACGGATCGATCTTCCTGCTCACGCACCGCCGTCGTCGCCCGGTGAAGTGACCCTCGCCTACATCTCCCACGCCGACGTCGGTTTTCACGACACGGGGTGGGGGCATCCGGAGCACGTCGGACGGATGCGCGCGATTCCCCGCGCGCTCCGCGAGGATCCGGAGCTGTTCGCGGCGCTGACGCACGTCGAGTCGAGGCACGCGGAGGAGGACGAGCTCGCGATCGCGCACGACCGGGGATACGTGCGTCGGGTGCGTGCCATCGTCGAGAGCGGCGGTGGCCGGCTCGATCCCGATACCGTCGCGAGCGAGGGCTCCTGGAATGCCGCCACCGCCGCCGCGGGCGCGGTGCTCGACGGCGTGGACATGGCCTTCGACGGGCGCGCCACCCGCAGCTTCTGCGCGGTACGCCCCCCGGGACATCACGCGCTGCGCGACCGCTCGATGGGCTTCTGCCTCTTCGGGAGCGTCGCCATCGGCGCGCATTACGCCCGCCAGCGCCACGGCGCCGAGCGAATCCTGATCGTCGACTGGGACGTGCACCACGGCAACGGGACGCAGGCCCTCGTCGAGGCGGAACGTGACATCCACTTCGTCTCGATGCATCAGTGGCCGTGGTACCCCGGCACCGGTGCCGCCGAGGATCGCGGGCCGCACGACAACGTCTGGAACGTGCCCATGAAGGCGAGCCTCCCGCCGGAGCAGTACGTCGACGCGCTGAAGCGGGCCGTGGACGCATCGGTCGAAGGGTTCGCGCCCGACCTCATCATGATCTCGGCCGGCTTCGACTCGCTGGCCGGCGATCCGCTCGGGGCGTTCACGCTGGAGTACGAGCACTTCGACGACCTCACGAAGTACATGGTCGGCCTCGCCGAAGCGCACTGCGGCGGCCGGATCGTGAGCGCCCTCGAAGGGGGCTACGCTCCGGACCGGTTGGGCGTGGCGTGCGTCCGGCACATGAGGGGATTGCTGTAGGAGGACGGAGGGCGGAGGGCGGAGGGCGGAGGGCGGAGGGTGGAGGGCGGAGGGCGGAGGGCGGAGGGCGGAGGGTGGAGGACGGAAAGCGGAGAGCGGAGAGCCGAGACGAACGTGTCCTGATCGTGGTCGTTAGAAAAAGTCCGCGACCCCGCACGCAACGTCCGCGTAAGACTCCGCCCTCCGCCCTCCGTCCTCCGCCCTCGTCCTCCTCCCTCGTCCTCCCTCCTCCGCAGCAGTCCACTACCTTAAATCCCGTGTCCGATACGACCGTCGCCCACTCCCGGGATTCCGCCCCGCCGCGGACGATCTACCTCGCCCCTGACGGCAAGGTCCTGAAGGACCTTTCGCCGTCGGACGTCAACCGGGCGATTGCGTCGAAGGAAGGGACCCTCTGGATCGACCTCGACATCACGTGCCGGCCGCACGTCGCGATCCTGGAGCACGTGTGCAACTTCCACCCGCTGACGATCGAGGACACCCTCAATCCGAACAGCCGGGTCAAGCTCGACGAATTCCCGGATTACCTGTTCCTGATCATTCGCGGCGTCCGGTTCTACGAGAGCACCGAAGACCCCTACGACCTCGAGACCTTCAACCTCTGCTTCTACCTCGGCCGCCATTTCCTCGTCACGGTGCATGCGGGTCCGTCCGCCGCCGTGGACGCGGTGGCCGAGCGCATCGAGCGGAGCCCGGAGCTGCTCGCGCGCGGGGTCGACCGCATCGCTCACTCGGTGATGGATGCCGCGATCGACGCCTATTTCCCGCTCCTCGACCAGATCGACGAGTTCGTGGACACGCTCGAGCAGCGCGTCTTCGAGAACTTCGACCAGGCCGCGCTGCGGGACATCTTCGCCGTCAAGCGCACCGTGCTGTCGCTGCGCCGTCACCTGTCGCCGCAGCGCGAGGTCTTCAACGCGCTGGCGAACCGGCCGACGCCGCTGCTCACGCCCGAGTCGCAGATCTACTTCCGCGACATCCACGACCACGTCCTCCGCATCAACGACTCGCTGGAGACGTACCGTGACCTGCTGGGCAGCACGCTCGACAGCTACCTCACCCAGGTGTCGAACCGCCTCGGGAACGCGACGAAGGGCCTGTCCATCTTCGCGACCGTCACGCTGCCGTTCGTCATAGTGAGCGGAATGTGGGGAATGAACTTCCAGCATATTCCACTTTCGGGACACCCACACGGATTCTGGATACTTCTCGGGGTGCAACTGGCCATCGGCCTCGTGCTGCTGGGGGCCCTTCGTTTCGCGCGGATCATCTGATGGCTCTCCTCCTGCACGCGGTTACCCCAGCCGAAACCACCGCCGGGCCGCTGACGCTGGCCGACGGGGCCCAGAAGGTCGTGTTCCGCGACCTCTGCGCCATCGTCACCGAGCGTGAGAAGTTCTCGCTCGACGAAGCCGACGACGTCACGGTGCAGACGCACCGGGCGATCGTGGACGGCATCTTCCGGCGCCAGGTCGTGCTGCCGACGCCGCCGGGCGTCGTGTTCCGGACCGAGCACGTGCTCACGCGCTGGATGGAGCTCCACTACGTCGCGCTCTCCGACGCGATGGCGTTCGTGGCCGATCGCGTCGCGATGCGCGTCCACGTGCAGCGTGCCGGCGGCCCGAAGGGAGAGGCCGAAGTCGGCAGCGACCTGGCCGAAGTGGCCGGCGAGGTCTTCCGCGATCTCCGGCGCCGCGCCGTCGCGAGCGTGCCGCTGACGATCGAGCAGATCACGGGGATCGCGCTCAGCGGAGCGTTTCTCGTCGAGCAGGAGCTCTTCAAGGAGTTCGAGCGCGGCGTGGCCGAGGTGAAGGCGGCGAACCCGAAGCTCCAGATCAGGCTGACCGGCCCCTGGGCGCCGTACGACTTCGTCCGGATGCAGTTCGGCGACTGATGACGACGCTTTCGTGGGAGATCCTCACGGTCCACACCACGGTGCCGTTCGTGATCGCGCGCGGCGGCGCGAGCGACCACCGCGTGGTGAAGGTGACGCTGCGCGACGCTGACGGCGTCGTCGGCTGGGGCGAGGCCTCCCCGAACCGGTTCTACGGGGAGACGCCCGAGACGGCCATCGGCGCACTCGAGCGCCTCAAGCCCGTCGTCGAGGCCTGCGATCCGTTCCTGCTGGAAGGCCTCGAATCCGAAATGGGCGCCGCGCTGCGCAACAACGGGTCGGTCAAGTCGGCGATCAGCGCCGCGGCGCATGACCTCGTCGGCAAGCGCCTCGGGGTTCCGCTCTGGAAGCTGTGGGGTCTCGATCCGTCGAAGGCGCCCCTGTCGAGCTTCACCATCGCGATCGCGCCGGACCGGAAGGAGCTCGAGCGGCGGGTGAAGGCAGCCGCCGAGTATCCGGTGCTGAAGGTGAAGCTGGGAACGGATCGCGACGAGGAGATCATCCGCACCGTCCGCGACGCGGCGCCGGACAAGGTCATCCGCGTGGATGCGAACGCCGCCTGGTCGCCCAAGGGCGCGCTCGCGATGGTCGACCTGCTCGCGGAGCTCGGCGTCGAATACGTCGAGCAGCCGGTCGCGGCGGCCGACATCGACGGCCTCCGTTTCGTGCGCGAGCGGTCGCCGCTCCCGATCATCGCCGACGAATCCTGCGTGGTCGCGGCCGACGTCGCCCGGCTGGCCGGCGCGGTGGACGGCATCAACCTCAAGCTCTCCAAGTGCGGCGGCCTGCGTGAGGCACTGCGGATCATCGCGACGGCGCGCGCCCACGGCATGCTCGTCATGGCGGGGTGCATGATCGAGACGAGCCTCGCCATCACGACGGCGGCGCATCTCGCCCCGCTGCTCGACTACGCCGACTTCGACGGCGCGGCGCTGCTGTCGGATGATCCGCACGTGGGCGCGACGATCGCCGGTGGCCGTATCCGGATTCCCGATGAGCCGGGGCTTGGCGTGCGCATGAGAGAGCAGGGGCGAGGCGCCAGGGACTAGGCTCGTCCCTCGTCTCTCGTACCTCGACTCTCCCTCGTCCCTAGCTTTCGGGCATGCTCGTCGACGTCGCGCTCCCGGTTCCTCTCTTCCGCTCGTTCACGTACGAGGTCGACGACTCCCAGGCATCCCGCGCCGAGCGCGGCATGCGCGCGGTGGTCCCCTTCCGCGCGAAGAAGCTGCTCGGAGTCATCCTCGGGCCGGCGGAGCCGCGCGAGGGCATGAAGATCCGGCGGGTGGTGAGCCTGCCCGACCAGTCGCCGGTCGTCGCCGATTCGCTGATCCGGCTCGCCGAATGGATGAGCGGCTACTACGTCGTGCCGGTGGGGCTCGTGCTGCGGACCATCCTGCCCGTGGCGCTCACTGGCGCGAGCGACCCGACACCCACCCGGAAGACCCGGCGCGTCCTCGTCATCACGAAGAGCCTGGAATCGCTCCTCGAGCGCGACGAGCTCTTCGCCCGCGCCAGGCAGCAGCGCGCCGTGTACGAGTACCTGGAGGCGCTCGGGGGCCGGACGGCGATCGAGTCGGTTCGCGATCACCTGCACGTCGCCGACTCGGTCATCGCGGGCCTGGTGAAGAAGGGCCTCGCGGCGATCGAGACCGAGACGGTCGCGCGCGATCCGTTCGCGACTCGGGCGGCCACCGCGGTCGCGCATGTTCCGTCACCGGCGCAGCGCGCGGCCATCGACCGCCTCGCGGGCCTCCAGCCGGGGGACGTGGCGCTCGTGCACGGGATCACCGGCAGCGGCAAGACGCTGGTCTACCTCGAGCTGCTCAGGAAGGTCGTTCGCGAGCGGGGCCAGACGGCCATCGTCCTCGTGCCCGAGATCGCGCTCACGCCGCAGACGGTCGATCGCTTCCGCGCCGTCTTCGGCGACGACGTCGCCGTGCTGCACTCCGCCCTCAGCGACGGCGAGCGCTATGACGCCTGGCTCTCGCTCAAGCGCGGCGAGCGGCGGATCGCCGTCGGCGCGCGGTCGGCCATCTTCGCCCCGCTGGAGCGCCTGGGCGCCATCATCATCGACGAGGAGCACGAGGCGACCTACAAGCAGGGCGAGGCACCGCGCTATCACGCCCGCGACGTCGCGACCGTGCGCGCCAGGGCGGAGGGCGCGATCGTCGTGCTCGGGAGCGCGACGCCCAGCCTCGAGAGCTGGAAGAACGCCCAGGACGGCAAGTACGCGCTGATCTCCCTGCCGGATCGGGCGGGTGGGGCATCGCTGCCTCGCGTCGAGGTCGTGGACCGCCGCGCGGCGCTGAAGCAGAAACCGGATGGGCAGCCCATCGAGCCGTTCCGCATGGTGGTCGGCGAGGAGCTCGAGGCCGCGATCGATGTCCGCCTGAAGCGGAACGAGCAATCGATCCTCCTCCTGAACCGGCGCGGCTACGCCTCGTTCATCCAGTGCGGGGCGTGTGGCTTCGTGTCGACGTGCCCCAACTGCTCGATCAGCCTCACCTATCATCGCACGACCGAGCGGCTGATCTGCCACTACTGCCAGCATGAGGAAGGGCTTCCGCGCGTGTGCCCGCGTTGTGCGGGCACGATCCTCCGCCAGCGCGGACTGGGCACGCAGCAGGTCGAGCGCCTCCTCGGGGAGCGCTACCCCTCGGCCCGGATCGCCCGCATGGACGTGGACACGACGAGCGGCAAGTGGGCGCACGCCGAGATCCTCGACCGGGTCGGCGCCGGCGAGGTGGACATCCTCCTCGGCACCCAGATGATCGCGAAGGGGCTCGACTTCGCGAACGTCACCCTCGTCGGCGTCGTCGACGCGGACGTCGGCATCAACCTTCCGGATTTCCGGGCGTCGGAGCGGTGCTTCCAGCTGCTCAGCCAGGTCGCGGGCCGCGCGGGCCGGGGACCGAAGGGCGGCGAGGTGCTGATCCAGACCCGCGTGCCGAATCACCATGCCGTGCGGTGCGCCGTCACCCACGATTACGAGCGTTTCGCGGCGGAGGAGATCAAGGGGCGGACGAACCCGGTGTACCCACCGTTCATCCGCCTCGCCAACGTCGTCTTCAGCGGCCCGTCGGAGACGGAAGTCGCTGCGCTGGCCGAGGCGGGATCGGAGTGGATCCGGCAGTTGATCACGCGGCGATCGATCGGCGGCGTGACCGTCGTCGGGCCGGCGCCCTGCCCGGTCGAGCGAATCAAGAATCGCTGGCGCTGGCACGTGCTCGTCAAGTCGGAGGGGGCCGGTGAGCTCGGCCGCCTCGGCCGCTTCTTCATGGAGCGCTTCGAGGTCACGGGGGAGAATCGCATGACGTTCGACCGCGAGCCGGTGAGCCTCCTCTGACAGGCTCTTATGTTTAGAGGCGATGCCGCCATTCTCACCGCCTGATTTCAGCAAGCTGGCCGACGCGCCCGACGCGAAGTTCGTCCCCGCCCCGGCGGAGGGAGTCCTGCCCGACGGGTTCTTCTCCTCCACCAACCTGCCCACGTACGTCCGGCGGCAGGGGAAGTGGTTGATGCCGCGGGAGCCGCGCATGGACTCGGCGATCGTCCTCACCGCCGAGGGCGACCTCTACATCCGCGAGGGTCGCCGGGTGAAGAAGGGAGAGCTGGTGGCGATCGGGCGCGCGGAAGACGGCACCGAGGGCATCTTCGTCCACTCCGAGGCGTTCCTGGGCGAGGACACCGAGGGCGAGTTCCAGTTCATGACGAGCGAGGTCTCGCGCGAGAAGCCCATCGACTACGCGATGATGGCGTCCATCCTCGTCGATGAGCGCGACCGGAAGGGATATCCCATCTGGGTGACGGGGCCGGCGCTCGTCCATTCGCGGGCGCGCGCCGACATGGCGTGGTTCATCTCGAACGGATTCGTCGGGGCGCTGCTGGCCGGGAACGCCGTCGCCGTCCATGACATCGAGGCGTCCATCTACGGCACGACGCTTGGCATGACCGGGGCGGGAAAGGCTACCTCCGGCGGGCACGGGCTGCACATGCGGGCGATCAACCAGGTCCGGGCCGCGGGCTCGATCGCCCGCGCCGTCGAGCAGGGAATCATCAAGGACGGCATCATGCACGCGTGCGTCGTCCACCGGGTTCCCTACGTGCTCACCGGCTCCATTCGCGACGACGGTCCGCTGCCGGAAGTCATCACGGATTCGCTGGCCGGTCAGGACGCCATGCGGCAACACGCGGTGAAGGCGACGATGGCCATTCTCGTCGCCACCGCGCTGCACGCCATCGCCACCGGCAACATGCTGCCGGCGTTCGTGACCGAACGGGACGGCACGCTCCGCGAGCTTCCGACCATCTGCGTGGATTCGTCGGAGTTCGTCGTCAGCAAGCTGAAGGACCGCGGCACCCACCAGGCATTCGGGGTCGTCACCAACGCGCAGGATTTCATGCACATCCTGAGGCTGTACGTCGAGCGTGAGCTCGCGGCGCGCGCGGCGGGTGTCGTTCCCGTGAAGACGGCGTCATGACCCACATCCTGTCCGAGACTCGCGAGCGCTTCCTCCTGTCCATCGCCGAGCAGGTGCCGGCCGATCGCATCGCGGAGATCCACTTCTTCAATCCGATAAAGCAGGGCGGCCTCGAGAGCGGCGTCGCCGTCGTGGCGCTCACCAAGCCCGCGCCCGAAGCACCGGCGGCCGACGAGCTTTCACTGGCCCTCCCCGACGAATCCGAAGCCGATCCGGGGCCGGACGACCGACCGGCGCCGAAGCACACGGTGCTGACCGCGCATTACCGCCTGACGCTCAAGGGAATCGATCGGGGCAAGTGGCAGGTCACGGTGGTCGAGGAGGCCGACGCGCCACTGATCACGGTGGAGACCGTGGTGCGCGGAGTGCAGCGCCGTGCCGGCGATCTCGATGAGCCCGAGCGGATGGATGGCGACGCGGTGCGGGAAGTCCTCGCCGCGGTCGCCGCGAGGACTGCCTAGCCTCGTTGCGCGAGCAGCGGATCGACGGTCGCCAGCAGGTCCTTGCTGGTCACCGGCTTGACCAGCACCGATGCGCATCCCGTCGCCAGGCAGCGCTCGGCGACTTCCTTCGAGTCGTGGCCGGTGAGCGCCACGAAGACCGGAGGGTTGTCTTCCAGGAGCAGCTCCGGGATCACGTCGAGGCCCTCGCCGTCGGGAAGCGTCAGGTCGAGGACGACGAGGTCCGGCCGCTCGGCGCGCGCCACTTGCAGCGTCTCGGCAACGCTGCCGGCAACGGATACACGGTGACCGGTGGCCTGGAGCAGGAGGCGCCAGGCTTCGCGCGCGAGCTCGTTGTCTTCGACGATCAGTACGTGATTGCCCACTAGGGAAATCTATCGGAGTGGCCAGCCTCGGCCAATTCGCCGCCACTTTCCACCGACGCCTCGAGCTGCTGACGGTTGAGGAGGCTCCAGTACCGGCCTCCGGCGGCGAAGAGCTCTTCGTGCCGGCCCTGCTCGACGATGCGGCCCTCGTCGAGCACGATGATCCAGGTCGCGTCGCGAATCGCACTCACGCGATGCGACGCGATGAGCGCGGTGCGGCCCTCGAGCGTTTCGCGAAGCGCCCGGAGGATTTCGGCTTCGGTGTGCGTGTCCACCGCCGACAGGGCGTCGTCGAGCAGGACGATGGATGGCCGGCGCGCGAGCGCCCGGGCGAGGGCGACACGCTGCTTCTGGCCGCCCGACAGGTTGATCCCGCGCTCGCCGAGCATCGTCTCGATTCCGCCGGGGAAGCCGGCGATCGTGTCGGACAGCTGCGCGACGTCCGCGGCCCACACCGCGTTCTCCGATGAGGCGGTTCCGTACTCCAGGTTCGTGCGGATGGTGTCCGAGAAGAGGAAGCTCTCCTGCGGGACGTATCCGATCTCCGCCCGCAGCGCCTCGGGCGCGATCTCGCGGACGGGAATGCCGTCGATGAGAATCTCCCCTTCCTGGGGGTCGAACAGCCGCGGCACCAGGTCCATCAGCGCGCTCTTGCCGCTGCCCGTCGCCCCCACGATGCCGATCGTCGAGCCGGCGGGCGCGACGAACGAGATGTCGCGCAGCACCCACCGCGGCTCGCCCGACGACGCTCCGTAATGGAAGCCGACGTTGCGGAACTCGATCGACCGGCCGGCACGCGCGGGCGGCAGTGGACGCGGGGTCGGCGGCTCGGCCATCGACGGTCGGGCATCGAGAATCTCGGCCAGTCGCGCCATGCTCGCCGCGCCGCGCTGGAAGAGGTTCGTGACCCAGCCAAGCGCGATCATCGGCCACGTGAGCATGCCGAGGTACATCCCGAAGGCGACGAAGCTGCCGACCGAGATCGTCCCGCGGAGCGTCAGCGCCCCACCGATGCCGAGCACCGCGACCATCCCCCCGCCGGCGAAGATCCCGAAGCTCGGCTGCATGATTCCGTAGAGCCGGGTGAGCGCCATGTTCCGCTCGACGTACTCCTCATTGAGCACCCGGAACCGATCGACCTCGGCGTCCTCCTGCCGGAAGGCGCGAACGATCCGGACGCCGGCGAGGTTCTCCTGGGCCAGCGTGGTAAGGCGGCTGAAGTTCTCCTGGACGGCATCGAAGCGGTCATGGATCCGCCTGCCGAGGACGATCGCGACGGCGGGCATGCAGATCATCGGCAGCAGCGCGATCGCCGTCAGGCGCGCGTCGATCCGCAGCATGAAGTAGAGGGCGAAGATGCCGCCGAAGATCGTGCTCGCGAGGTACATGACGGCCGGCCCGATCGCCATGCGAACCGCGCCGAGGTCGTTGGTGAGGCGCGCCATGAGGTCACCGGTGCGCACCCGGCCGAAATAGCCCTGGTCGAGGGTCTCCAGCTTCCGGAACAAGTCGTTCCGGAGGTCGTATTCCATGCGCCGGCTGATGCTGTTGAGCGACATGCGCATGCCGAACCGCATGCTGCCGGCGACGATAGTGACGGCTATCATAGCCGCGGCGATCGTCCAGATGTTTCCTGTGGGGGCTCCCGAGCGTATACGGTCGAGAGCGATTTGCAGGAGCCGGGGTACAACGCTGACGAGTGCCGAAGACAGCACGACCAGCGTCAGTCCCCCGACCAGTTGGAGCCGATAGGGTCTGTAATAGGGCAGAACGCGCCTAAGTACTTCCAGCCGGGGCATATAGATTGCTTACTGCTGAGCTCAGTAGAATTCCATCCCGCTAGCGATTCACAGCGTTCTCCTTGCTCCCGCGACAAGGAGAACGGCACATTACCCAACCCCGCGAGGAGAACCCATGAATTATACCCGTATCACTGCGGCGTCCCTGGCGATTGCTTCGCTGACGCTCGCCGCCTGCGCTGGCGATTCATCGAAGACGGACTCCACGGCGCTCAAGAACGACTCGGCGCTCGCGGCGAACATGGCGATGGCGAATCGCGACAGCGCGAGCCTGACGCTGAGCGACACGGCGACCAGCTCGACGACGAAGGCGCCGACGAATCCGCCGGCCGTGACGAAGGCCCCGACGAAGACGACGACGACGCCGAAGAAGACCACGCCGGCGCCGACCAAGACGGCGCCAGCGCCGGCCCCCGCCTCCGCGCGCACGGGCACGATCGCCTCGGGCACGACGATCGCCCTCGCCTCGTCGTCGAAGGTCTGCACGAACACCAACGCGGTCGGTGACAACATCACCGCCACCACGACGGAAGCGATCAGCGGCACCAATGGCGCCGCGATCCCGTCCGGCGCGACGGTGCACATGACGGTCACGAACCTCAAGCGCAGCGAGAACGCGAACGACAAGATCATCATGGAGTTCCGCGTCAACTCGATCTCGTTCGGCGGCAAGACCTACCCGGTCGAGGCGAGCGTCGCCGAAGCCGACGTCGAGCGCATCCGCGACCAGCCCCAGAGCAAGGACGTGCAGAAGGTCGCGGTCGGCGCGGCCGCCGGCGCGATCGCCGGCAAGATCCTCGGCAAGAGCACGAAGGCCACGGTGATCGGTGGCGCCGCCGGCGCTGCCGCTGGTGCGGCGACCGCCGCCGCGACGGCGAACTATCAGGGCTGCATCAACCAGGGCGCGCGCATCACGGTGCGCCTCGATGCTCCGCTCTCGATGACGGTCGGCCTGTAACGGCGTCTTTCATCAGGGTGGGAAGAGGGCCGGATGCAGTCGCATCCGGCCCTTTTTTTCGGCTATCGGCTCGGCTGCGGCTGTCGGCTAACGGCGCCGGTCTCTGGCTGTCGGCTATGGCTATGGCTAACGCTATCGGCCATCGGCTATCGGCTATTGCTGGCCAAAAGCGAGCGGACAGCCGATGACCGATAGCCCAGCCATAGCCATAGCCGAGAGCCGCTAGCCGACTCCGCTAGCCGACAGCCGCAGCGAAGCGGATAGCAAGCCTAGAACGCGATCTTGCCACCAAGTCTCGTCACATACACCCGGGGATAGTTCGAGGTCGATCCGGCCAGCCCGTCCTTCTGGTGCAGGACCATCCCGAACTCCTGGACGACCTCGATCGCCGCGTTGGGTGAGAGGCCGAAGCCAAGTCCGTAGCCGAGCGAGAACTTGAAGTCGTAGTCCGTGCCCGTGGCTCCGAGCCGCGTCCCCGGGTCATCCGATCGCCTGAACCCGGAATAGCCGATCGCGCCCGCGGAGAGCTCGTAGACCGGATGGAACGTGTAGCCCTGGCCGTAGTGCAGCAGCCCGACCAGCTGCGTCACCCTCGCCGTCGCGTCACAGGTGCACGCGGCGCCGGAATAGGTCAGCGATGGCCTCGCGTAGGCCCCCTGGAGACCGACCGAGATCCCGCTCGCCGTCGGATGCTCGAACCGGGCGGCGTATTCCAGGCCGGACCCGAAGTCCCAGGTCGCTCCCGTCGTCCCGTCGGTCAGCCGGTACCCCTGGGCGATCCCGATGCTCACACCGCCCCAGTTCTGCCGCGCCGTGATGGCGGGCCGCCGGACGATCTGCGCCTCGGTTGTGGCGGAGAGCGCCACGGTGGCCGACACGGCCAAGAGCATCGCGCGAATCACTGAACGGGCCACATCTCCTCCTCTGGTTTCCGGGGCACGGACGTTCCGGTATTGTTAGCGCACATGACAGACTTCCTCGACTCCCGCGTGACGGAGCGGCGCAATCCCCGCACCGCGAACATCGACCTGGCCTCTCCGCTGGAGATCGTGGACCTCATCAACGATGAGGATGCAACAATCGCGGCGGCAGTTCGTTCCCAGCGCCACGAGATCGCCCGGGCGGTGGAGATGGCCGAAGCCACCTTCCGGCGGGGCGGCCGGCTCTTCTACGTCGGAGCGGGCACGTCCGGCCGGCTCGGGGTCCTCGACGCCAGCGAGATGCCGCCCACCTACGGCACCGATCCCGAGATGGTGCAGGGAATCATCGCCGGCGGCCATGCCGCGCTGACGCGCTCGCAGGAGGGCGCCGAGGATCGCGTGGAGTCGGCCGTCGAGGACCTGACGTCCCACGGCGTGCGGACGGGGGACTTCCTGATCGGCATCGCCGCGTCGGGGACGACTCCGTACGTCCGCCGGGCCCTGGCGCACGCGCGCACGCTCGGCGCGGCCACCGCGCTCGTCGCCTGCTCGCCGCCGCCCGAGGAGGCGCGCCGCCACGCCGACGTCGTCATCCTGCCCATCACCGGTCCCGAAGTCGTCACCGGATCCACCCGCATGAAGGCGGGAACGGCGACGAAGCTCGTGCTGAACACCATCACGACCGGCGCGATGATCCGGATCGGCAAGACGTTCGGCAACCTGATGGTCGACATGCGGGCGACGAACGAGAAGCTGAAGGACCGCAGCGAGCGGATCGTCATGGAGATCACGGGGCTCGATCGCGCCGCCGCTCGCGCGGTGCTGGCCCAGTCCGGCGGCGTGGTGAAGACGGCCATCGTCATGTCGCTGCTCGGCGTGATGCGCGACGAGGCCGAGCGCCAGCTGGAGGAGAAGGGCGGCGTCATCCGCCGCATCGTGAACCGCGAGCCGCCGCCGGTCCTGTGAGCGTCTTCATCGGCCTGATGTCGGGCACGTCCCTGGACGGCATCAGCGCCGGCGCGGTGCGTTTCGAGGAACGTGACGGCAGGCTGCACGGAGAGCTGATCGCGTTTCATTCGACGGCATATACCTCCGCGCAGCGCGATCGCCTGCTCGCGGCGATGTCCGGCGGAACGGCGGCGGAGTATTCCGGCCTCGCCTTCGACCTGGGTGCCTGGCTCGCCGAGGCCGCGATCGCGGTGATCGCCGAGGCGGGGGTGCGCCGTGAGGAGATTCGCGCCATCGGCTCTCACGGCCAGACCCTGTGGCACGATGCGCCGCGCTCGACCTGGCAATTCGGGGAGAGTGCCGTGATCGCCGAGCGGACGGGGCTGGACGTCGTCTCGGACTTTCGCGTCGCCGACGTTGCCGCGGGCGGGCAGGGAGCGCCGCTGGTGCCCATCGCCGACGCGCTGCTCTGGTCCGCGCCATCTCACTGGCGCGCGCTCCAGAACATCGGCGGCATCGGGAACGTCACCGTCGTGCCCCCCGGCGGTCTCACCGAAGGGGTGCGTGCCTTCGACACCGGCCCCGGCATGGCCGTGATCGACGGTGTCGTGCGGTCCCTGGATCCGTCGCTGCCGTACGATCGGGATGGCCGTCTCGCGGCCGGCGGCAAGCCGGTGGATACCATCGTCGATGAGCTGCTCGCCGCCCCGTACTTCTCGGCGCCGCCACCCAAGTCGACCGGACGTGAGCTGTTCGACGCGCGTTACATCTCGCAGCTCATCGACAGGACGCGCGCCGCCCGCCCCGGCGTGACGACCCAGGACATCGTCGCCACGGCGACTTCGCTCACCGCGCGCAGCATCGCCGATGCCTACCGGCGCTTCCTCCCCGAGCCGATCGACGAAGTCCTCCTCTCTGGCGGCGGCGCGAAGAACCCGGTGCTGTCGCGGATGATCGAGCTGGCGCTGCCCGGAGTGAAGGTTCGGCGCTTCGACGACGTCTTCTTCGACGGCGAAGCGAAGGAGGCCGTCGCGTTCGCCCTGCTCGCGAAGCTGTTCGTCGAGGGAACCCCCGGCAACCTGGTGGCCGTCACCGGCGCGCGCGCGCGGCGGGTGCTGGGAAAGCTGACCCCGCGGCCCCGCTAGCGGACGATCGTCCGGCCCGTCTCGCCGAGGAAGCCGGCGATGAGGTCCGACGGGACGGCGAAGATGATCTGCGGGCTGTCGGCCGGCGCTCCGTACACCACGCCGACGACGAGACCCCGCGAGTCGAAGACCGGCGAGCCCGACATGCCGTGTGCGCCGAACGCGTCGATCTGGAGCAGCGTGGGGATCCGCTTGCCCACCGTGCCGGGCGACAGTGTCGTGCTCACGGCATTGCCCGACATCGGCAGTGAGAGACTCAGGGGGTAGCCGATCATGGCGAGCGGCGCGCCCACCGCGATGTCCCCGCGCCCGCTGATGCCCGAGACGACGGGATACTGCCCCGGCTGGTCGATCTGGATCAGGGCGAGGTCAGGATCGTCGGCGATCCGCACGACGTGCGCGCGCAGCCGGGTGCTCGTATTCGCGAACTGCACTTCCAGGCGCGTCGTCGCCTCGCCGGTCTTCGACGACTTCACGTTGTGCCGGTTCGTGACGAGCAGGCCGTCCTTCGTGACGCCGAACGCCGTCCCGCCGAGCAGCTCACCGTCCAGCTCCGTGACGAGGAAGGCGACGGCGGCCTCGTTCGCGGCGTGGATGCTGGGCATGTCCATCGCCACCAGTCCCTGCTGGCGGATGCGGTTCTGCTCGATCTCGCGCTTCATCGCCGCGATCTGCTGCTCGTTGCCGCGCGACGCCGTCGCCTGCGCCTTCGCGCGCAGCGAGTCGAACTGCCGCTGGAGGGTCTGCGCGAGGAGCGTGTCGCCGACGCGCACGCGCTCGCGCAGCGCGGCGGACGTCGATTCCGCGGCCGCGAGGATGTGCTGCATCTCCGCGACCTGCTTTCCGCCCTCGCGCGTGCCGATCCAGTAGGCGGCGATCGCGAGCGCGCCAAGCCCGATCATGGACCCCACCAGCATGGTCCTGATGCCGCGCGTCTGCTCCCGCACGGCGATGGCGACGCGCTCGTGGGTGGACATCCGGCCCGTCGCGCCGACGCTGGCGCGCGACGCGGCCTGCGGGCCGGTGCGTGGAACCACCGGCGTCTTGCCGGTCGGATCGCCCTTCGCGCGGACCTCCACGGTCGGGCCATTCCGGCCGAAGGCGATGACGTCGCCGTCGTTGATCGGCGCCTCGCCCGTGACCTGGCGCCCGTTGATGAACGTGCCGTTCGTGCTGTCGGTGTCGACGACGACCCAGCGGCCCCCCGACTCCCGGATCTCGGCATGACTGCCCGAGACGTCGAGGTCGCCGTGCGTGTCGAATCGGAGGTCACTGGTCGGCTTGCGGCCGACGAGGATGGTGCGCTGATCGAAGACCTCGCTCTGGCCGGCTCGAGCGCCGCTCAGGATGCGAAGCTCGATGCGCATCAGCCGGACTTTCCGAACTTCGTCCAGGCGAACCAGGCTGTCGCCATGAGCAGCATGACGCCGATGAAGATCACGGCGAGCCGCGCGGTGCTGGAGCCTTCCTCTTCCTCCTCGTCCTCATACTCGTCCTCGAGCTCCCCGTCCGCGGACGGGTCGGCTTCGGCGAGGGGAGTGCCGGCCGAGGCGTCGAAGGGCACGACGGCGGGCACCGGCTCTCCGAGCGTGACGTCGCCGGTCTTCTCGTCCGGCGACTTGCTCGGGCGGGCGTACGGCGTGGTGATCGGGATCGGCTGCGTGGTCTCGTTCTCGTCGCCCGGGTTCACGACGGCCATCGCGGCGCCCGAATCCTCGAGCGGGAACGGGCGGTGGCGGACGAGCGCGTTGTCGTCCTCCTCGTCGTCATCGTCCGGGTCCGACAGGCCGTCGCCCTCGAAGCGGGCGACGATGACCGTGATGTTGTCGGGGCCGCCCTTCGCATTCGCGGCGTCGATGAGCTTCCGGCAGGCCTGCGTGAGGTCCTTCTCGCCGCTGACGATCTCGGCGATCGTGTCGCGGTTGATCTGGGTCGAGAGGCCGTCGCTGCAGAGGACGAGCGTGTCGCCGCGGCGCAGCGGCTGGTGCGTGAGGTCCACCTTGATGGACGCCTCGGGGCCGAGCGCCTGGAGGATGATGTTGCGCCGCTCGCTGTGCTCGGCCTCTTCCTCGGTGAGCTCGCCGGCCTCGACGAGCTTCTGCATCAGCGACTGGTCCTTCGTGATCTGGATGCCCACGCCGTCGCGGATGATGTAGCCGCGGCTGTCGCCGATCTGGGCGACGTAGATCGTGTCCTGGAGCAGGCCGGCGATGGTGGCCGTCGTGCCCATGCCGCGGTTCTCGGGATGGGCGACGGCGTAGCTGTTGATGCGGGTGTTGGCGGCCTTGGCCGCGTGCTTGAGGGCGCGCGCGAACGCGCCGGGGCTGCGGTCGACGCCCTCGACCCACATGCGCTGCATCTCCTCGAGCACCACTTCGGTGGCCATCGCGCTGGCGATCTCGCCGGCCGC
>CAMLHT010000034.1 GCA_946479895.1 uncultured Gemmatimonadota bacterium
CCCCGCGCCATGCACCCCATCCGCGTTCATCGGCGTTCATTCGCGTGATCCGCGTCCTACCCCTCTATACATCCACATGAAGCCGATCGAAGCCCGCTGCGAATCAGTCCGCCCCTTCCGTGGCCGCCCCGATCGGTGCCCGGTGCTCCGCGGTCATCTGCTTGGGCGTCCGGCCGAGCTTCGCCATGAACCAGTGGCGGATCTCGTCCAGGATCTCGTACCCGGTCGGGATCACCAGCAGCGTCAGGAACGTGGACGTGATCACGCCACCGATCACCGCGATGCCAAGCGGTGCCCGGAACTGCGCGCCGTCGCCCCGGCCCAGCGCGACCGGCAGCATGCCGGCGATCAGCGCGAACGTCGTCATGAGGATCGGGCGCAGGCGGATCGCGCCTGCCTCGATCAGCGCCTCGCGCAACGGCATGCCCTTGTCCTCGCGCGCCCACTTCGCGAAGTCGATGAGGAGGATCGCGTTCTTCGCCACGAGACCCATCAGGAGGATGACGCCGATCAGCGACATCAGGTTGATCGTGATTCCGCTGACTGCCAGCGCCAGCATAACGCCGATCAGCGACAGCGGCAGCGACATCATGATGGCGATCGGATCCACGAACGACCCGAACTGCACCACCAGGATCAGGTACATCAGCAGGACCGCGAGGCCGAGGGCCCCGAAGATCGCGCCGAACACTTCCGCCTGCGATTCGGTGTCGCCGCCCAGCGTGATGCTCACGCCCGGGGGCAGGCGCATCTCGTCCGCGATCTTCTGGATGTCCTTCGAGACGTCACCGGCGGCGCGCCCCGACGTGTTCAGCTCCACGGTCACCACCGATTGGCGGTTGAGGTGATCGATGATCGCCGGACCGGTGCCCTGCTTGATATCGGCGATCTGGCCGAGCGGGACCGTAGTCGGCGCGCCGTTGGGCCCGATGACCACGAGCGGGATCTGCGCGAGATCGGAGGCGCGCTGGCGCGCTTCCGGCGCGAGCCGCACGCGAACGTCGCGCGTCTCGCCGGTCGGGTCGACCCAGTCGCCCGCGTCGATGCCCGCGAACGCCGGCCGCAGCGACTGGGCCACCTGCCCCGCCGTCACGCCCATCGACCCGGCGACGCCACGCTTGAGCTCCACCGAGACTTCCGGCTTGAGGCCCTTCGACGACAGGCCGATGTCCACGGCGCCCGGGATCTTCGCGATGGTGTCACGCAGCCGCAGCGCGACGTCGTTGAGCGACGCCACCTCGTTGCCGCGTACCTGCACCTGGATCTGCTTGAACCCGCCGCCGAAATCGCTCTCGAAGATCGTGACCGTCGCCCCCGCCACGCGCGAGAACTCCTGGCGCAGCGTCCGCGCCAGCTGGGCCACGCTCACGTCGCGCTCCGACTTCGGCGACGTGCGCACGTAGATGTTCCCGTTGTCCACCGCGCCGCTCGCGCCCTCGCCCAGCGTGGCGTAGGTGTAGCGCACCTCGGGGTGCGACTTGATGATCCGCACCGCCTCCTCCGCCTTGAGGCGGGTGTAGTCGAGGTTCGAGCCCGGCGGCGTCTCCAGCTTCACGATGAACTCCGAGCGGTCGTCCTCGGGGAAGAACGCCGTGCCGACCTTGCCGACGGGCGGCAGGCCCGGCATGAAGGCCGCGACGTACACCAGCACGCCGGGCACGATGAGCGCCGAGCGCATGGCCCGGCTCCGGAAGCGTCCGCTCGTCAGCCCGAAGACGATCAGCGCGATGCCGGCAATGCCGAGCGTCAGCCCGGTGAAGCCGCTCGCGGGCAGCGTGAACGAAGCGAAGAAGCTGAGCGTCGCGATCACGACCATCGCCGTGCGGTGATCGAGCGCCCATGCCACCACGCGCCGGTAGTTGTCGGCCTGGTGGTTGAACCACCGGTTGAACCGGTCGAGCTTCTTCGTGATCCAGCTCTTCTGGTGCTCCTCGAGGTGCGGATCGGGCCAGTAGGCCGACAGCATCGGGTCGAGCGAGAACGAGACGAACAGCGAGACCGCGACCGAGCTCGCGATCGTGAGCGCGAACGGCTTGAACCACTGGCCGCTGATGCCGGTCATGAATCCGATCGGCACGAACACGGCGAGGATCGAGAAGGTCGTCGCCGCGACGGCGAGCCCGATCTCGGCGGTGCCTTCCCGCGCGGCCGTGTAGTGATCCTTCCCCATCTCGACGTGGCGCACGATGTTCTCGCGCACCACGATGGCGTCGTCGATCAGGATGCCGATCGCCAGCGACAGGCCGAGCAGCGACATCGTCTCCAGGCGGAAGCCCAGCGCCCACACCGCGATGAAGCTCGCGAGCACCGAGATCGGCAGCGCCACGCCGGTGATGACCGTCGAGCGCCACGAGTTCAGGAACAGGAACACCACGAGCACGGTCAGGATGGCGCCGAGGATGAGCGACTCCTCGACGTTGGCCACCGCGTGCTCGACGCGCTCGCCGGAATCCTTGATGACGTCGAGCTTGGTCCCGGGCGGCAGCGTCTTCTGCATCGCCTCGATGCGGTCCCGCAGCCGCGAAGCCACGTCGGTCGTGCTGTAGCCCTTCATCTTCTTGATGTCGATGCCGACCGCTTCCTTGTTGTCGAACAGGGCCAGCGTGCGCGGCTCCTCGGTCGCGTCCTTCACGTCGGCGACTTCGCCGAGGCGCACGAGTCGGCCGCCGCGATCGGCGACCACGAGGTTCGCGAACTCGCTCACGTTCTCCATCCGGCCCTTGAGGCGGATGGACTTCTCCTCGAGCGCGCCGGTGATCGCGCCGACCGGGGCCGCGAGGTTCTGCATCATGATCGCCTGCACGACCTGGCCGATGCTCACGCTCGCCGCCTGGAGACGGTCGGGACGCACCTCCACGGTGAGCTCCCGCTCGACCTTGCCGAAGACCTGCACGTCCGACACGCCCGCCACCGAGCGCAGCTCGCGCGTGATGCCGGGATCGGCCAGGCGCGTCAGCTCCGCCGGCGACAGCGAGACCGACGACAGCGCCACCGAGACGATGGGGCGGTCGGTGTCGTTGAACTTCCGGACGATCGGCTCCTCCATCTCCGTCGGGAGGTCGATGCGGATGGTCGAGATCGCGTCGCGAACGTCCTGCGATGCCTCGTTGAGGTCCTTGTCGAACAGGAACTCGATCATCAGGAGCGCATAGCCGTCATAGGCCTTGCTCATGATGCGCTTGACCCCGGCGATCGAGGCGACCTGCTCCTCGATGGGGTCGAGGACTTCCTTCTCCACGCCTTCGGGCGACGCGCCCGGGTAGATCACCGCCACCGTGAGCCACGGCGGCGCGACGTCCGGGAACTCGTCGGTCTTCAGCTTCATCAGCGCGAAGATGCCGAAGATCACGAGGCTGACCATGGCGACGACGGTCACCAGTGGACGCTTGATTGCGAAATCGGAGATGAACATGGGTGAGCAGAGTGGCGTCATCCCGAGCATCGCGAGGGAACTGCTCTTGATGAAGAGCAGATCCCCCGGTCCCTCGGGATGACCGGTTTATTTCTTCGTGTCGCCTGGTGACGACACCTTCACCTTCGTGCCCGCCGAGATTCCGCGCGCGGCGCCGAGCAGCACCGTGTCGCCCGGCGTGAGGCCGGCGGTGATCTCGACGGTCTCCGTCGTCATGTCGCGGATGCCCACGGTGACCTCGGCCTTCTCGACCCGGCCTCCCTTGAGCCGCATCACCGACGGACGCACGCCGCGCTCGTCAACCGCGCCGGCCGGCACGACCGGCGACGTCCGCGCTTCACTCGCGACCCGCCCTTCCGCGAACAGCCCCGAGACGAGCGTGCCGCCCTGGTTCGGGATCGTCGCGATGACGCGCACCTGCCGGGTGGCCGGATCGGCGACCGGGTTGATGCTGCTGATCCGCCCGACGAACCGGCGGTTGCCGTAGCCGTTCACCGTGAATTCGACCGGCGCGCCCAGACGGACCGCCGAGAGGGCCTCGGCGGAAACCGAAGCCTCGAGACGCATCGTCGACGGATTGATGATCGTGAACGCCGCCGTGCCCGGCGACACGAAGTCGCCGGCGTTCACCGTGCGCGCGCTCACGACGCCGGAGAACGGAGCCTTGATCACGGTCTTGTCGAGCTGCTTCTGCGCGTTCGCCAGGCGGGCCCGCGCGTCCGCGGCCATGGACTGCGCCGCGATGAGGGCATTGCGCGCCTGGTCACGCTGGCGCTCGGCGATCGCGCCGGCCTTCGACAGCGCCTCGGCCCGCTGGGCCTCGCGCTCCGCCACCTGCAGCGAATTCTCCGCCGTCGTCACGCCCGAGCGGGCCGAGATGTAGGAATCGCGAATCCCGGAATCGTCGATGCGCGCGAGATCCTGGCCCTGGCGCACGGCGGCGCCGACTTCGACCAGCGTCTGGAGCACGGCGCCGCTGACTTCCGCGCGCACCGTGGACTGCGTCTCGGCGGAGAGCGCGCCCGACAGCGACGGACCGGTGCGGATCTCCTCCGCGCGGACGACGGCGATGTTCTCGGGGCCGACGCTCATGTCCGAGGCGTCCGCGGTCTCGGCCGCGGATGCGGCGTCATTCTGCTTGCAGGCCTGGACGGACGACAGCAGGACGGCAGCGAGAACGGCGTGGCGATATTTGCGAAATGGGGATGTCATCGTGGTGGGAATGAAGTCTTACTGCCGTTGAATGGTGGCCGTCGTCGAGCCGCCGAGCTGCAGCGGGAGGTCTCCAAGGAGCTGAACGCGCAGGCGCGCGACCGCGAGATTGCGTGCCGCCACCGCGCGGTTCGCCGTCGCCTGCTCGAAGAGGATGCGTGACTGCGCGAGGTCGGTCTGGGTCGAGATGCCCTCGCGGTAGCGCAGCTGGTCGATCTCGAGCGCGCGCTGCGCCTGCTCGGCCGTCCCCGCGCTCGCGAGGTAGGCCGCCTGCGCCTGCTCGAGGTTCGTGATCGCTACACGCGTGTCGAGATCCGCCAGCTCGCGGGTCTGCGACAGCCGCTGGCGCGTCTCGTCGAGGTTCGCCTGCGCGACCAGCGTGCTCCCCCGAATCCGCCCGGCGGTGAACAGCGGGAAGGTCGACTGCACCCCGACCGTCCAGTTCTGGCGAGCCTGGCCGAAGTCCGGGAACAGCTCGTTGGGGAAGTAGAGACGCTGGTATCCCGACACGACCTGCACCTGCGGGAGCCGCTCGGCCTTCGCCGCGCGCAGCAGGCCTTCCTGCGCGATGATCGCCTGCTCGAGCTGCCGCACCGGCGCGCGTGACGCGACCGAGAGCTTCGCCGCCGTCGCCACCGCCGCCGACAGCGCGGTGGAGAGCGTGTCCGACTCCAGCGTCGTCGCGAGCGCCACGGAATCGTCGGCGGGAATCTCGAGGATCTGCTTCAGGCGGAGATACGCGACCTCGCGGTTGCTGCGGGCCTGGATGACCGCCGGCCGCTGGTTGTCGCGGGTGACCTGCGCGCGCAGGAGGTCGAACTCCGACACGTCGCCGACTTCGCGGCCGAGCTTCGTCTGCTCCAGCACGAGCTCGGTCTGCTTCAGCGAGGCTTCGGCGATCGACACGAGGCGATCGCTCAGTGCCGCGTCGAAGTACGCCTGCGCGACGTCGAGCTTGGCCTGGGCGCGCTGCGCCTCCACTTCGATGGTGGCCGAGCGCTCCTGCGCGGCGGCCGCGCGGGTCTGTCCGGAGACGCGGCCGCCGGTGAACACGTTCCAGCCGGCATTGAGGCCGAGCGCCCACTGGTTCTTCGCGCCGAAACCGGCGCTGCTGAAGTCGATCCCGCCGCCCGACGAGCAGGTTGCCGCCTGCTGGAGCGCGGCGTCACGCTGGGCCTGGGTCGCGTTCGCGGGAATCTCCGGCGTGCACAACGCCTTGGGCGCCGTGGGATCCGGCGCCGGCGCGTTCGCGAAGATGTCGAACTGCGACTTCAGCGTCTTCGTGTAGCCCGCGGTGCCGCTGAGCTGCGGCAGTCCCTGGCTGCGGGAGATGAGGCGGTTGCCCGTCGCGCGCGAAAGGCCGGCACGCGCCACGGCCACCGCCTCGCTGCGCGCCTCGGCGGCGCGAAGGGCGTCATCGAGGGAAAGCGCGACGACGCGGCGCTGCTGCGCGCCAGCGGCCGGGGCGAACAGCAGCAGCGAGACGGCCGCCAGCACGGCGGCGCGCGATGTGTGAGAGAGCGGGAGACTGGTCATGTGAGACGGAGAGTGGCGGTCAGCTTGCGGAGCGCATTACGGGCAGGCGCGTCGGCTCGATTCGCACGCCGAGGGCGCGGAGGAAGGTCCCGACGTAGCGCGCGGCGGCTTCATCGCCGGACTGCGGGAAGGCGTTGGGGATGATGTCGCGCATGAGGGCGTCGCCGAAGAGCGCGCTCATGAGCATGGAGACCGCGGTCGGGATGTCGGCGTCGGCATCGGCGAGGCCGAGGGACTGGAGGCGAAGCACGTAGTCCGTGAGGAGCATGCCGGCGCAGTTCGGGCCTTCGCACATGGACACCGCGGCGTCGGGCCGCTCCTCGAGCTCTCCGATCGACTTGCGGAGGAGCGAGCTGTTCTCGCGCAGGTGAGCGAGCACCGCGGTGCACCAGCGCACGATCTCGGCTTCCGGATTCGCCGGCTCGTCGGGCAGCACCGGCAGCGGCGACTGCGAGACGTGCGACTGCATCAGGGCGTCGAAGAGCGCGGCTTTCGAACCGAAGGTCCGGAAGATCGTGACTTCGTTGACGTCAGCCTCGATGGCGATGAGACGCGTCGTGGCGCCCCGGAAGCCGTGCTTCGCGTAGACGCGGCTCGCTGCCTCGAGTATTCGATCTCGGATTTCCATAGGGGGCGAACTCTAGTCGGGCAAAGCCTGAGGAGCAAGTGGGTACTTGCTTGCTTCATCTGTTTACACGGGCTCGACCGCGCAACCGGTTGTCCCACAGTTGCTTGCCCAACACCGTCGCCGGATCTTCCTGCCCGTGATCGTCCTCGCCCTTCTCTTCATCCTCTCCGGCGCAGCGGGGCTGATCTACGAATCGGTCTGGGCGCGCTATCTCAGCCTCCTCGTCGGCCACAGCGCCTACGCCCAGGTCATCGTCCTCGTGATCTTCCTCGGCGGCATGGCGCTCGGATCGCTGGCCGTGGGCCGGCGCAGCGAGCGAATCCGGTCGCCGCTGCTCTGGTACGCCGTCGTCGAGGCGGTCGTCGCCGTCATCGCCATCGTCTTTCACGACGTCTTCGTAGGCGTCACGACGCTGGCTTATGACCACTGGCTGCCGCGCCTCTCGGCCGGACCCGCTGTGACCGCCGCCACCTGGACGCTGGCCGCGATCCTCATCCTGCCGCAGTCCATCCTCCTCGGCGCCACGTTTCCGCTCATGACCGCCGGCGCGCTGCGACGCCGGCCCGAGAGCAGCGGAGCGGCCATCGGGCTTCTCTACTTCGCGAACAGCCTCGGCGCCGCGATCGGCGCGCTGGCCGGAGGGTTCACCCTCGTGGCCCGTTACGGCCTGCCCGGCACGCTGCGCGCCGCCGCGATCCTGAACTTCATCGTGGCGCTCGGCGTGCTCGCGGGCTTCGTCCGTCCGTCGCGGGTCGCCCCGCGTCCGCGGAACACTGCGCCCGAAGCCAGCCCGGGCCGCGAGGGCGTCTCGCCGCTGGAGCGTGTCCTCCTCGGCGTCAGCTTCATGACCGCGTTCTCGAGCTTTCTCTACGAGATCGCATGGACGCGCATGCTGTCGATGGTGAACGGCAGCGCGACGCATTCGTTCGAGCTGATGCTCTCGGCCTTCATTCTCGGCCTGGCCATCGGCTCGCTCTGGATCAGCCGTCGCGCCGACGCCAGCGCCGACCGGCTGAAGCTCCTCGCGCGCCTCCAGTGGGCGATGGGCCTGGCTGCCATCGCGACCCTGCCGCTGTACCTGTGGTCCTTCGACCTGACCGCCTCGCTGCTCGGCGCCATTCGCGAGACCGAGTCGGGCTACCGCCTCTACTCGGTGGCCCGTTACGGCATCGGGCTCGCCATCATGCTGCCGGCGACGTTCTTCGCGGGCACCACGCTGCCGCTCATCACGAAGATCCTCCTGGCGTCGGGGAGCGGCGAGCGCGTCATCGGCGGCGTGTATGGCGTGAACACCATCGGCTCCATCGTCGGCGCGGCCGCCGCGTCGCTGCTGCTGGTGCCGCTCATCGGCCTCAAGTGGGTGCTGGTCGGCGGCGGGCTGATCGACATCGGCGTCGGCATCGCGCTGCTCGTCTGGAGGGGGCGGCCCACCGGCGATACCTCCCTGCGCGCGGCGGCGTTCGCCGATCGCGGATGGACGCTGGCCATCGGCGCGACGCTCGGCGCGATCATCGGAATCGCAATCGTCACTCCCTTCGCGCCCGCCCGGCTCGCGAGCGGGGTGTATCGCTACAAGGTCGTCCCGACGAACGACGTCTTCAGGTATCTCTACTACAAGGACGGACGCACGGCGACAGTGAGCGTCCGCCAGCTCTCCCGGGATTCGCTGTCGCTCATCACGATCGCGACCAACGGAAAGCCGGACGCCTCGATGGCGCCGCAGTGGGCGCGTCCGTACGTCGAGGGCATGCCGAGGCTCGTCCTCGACCAGGACATGTCCACGCAGGTGATGCTCCCGCTGCTGGTTCTCGCGCACGCGCCGCGGGCGAAGGTCGGGGCGGTGGTCGGCCAGGGCTCCGGCATCACGTCGCACATCCTCCTGGCGAGCCCCACGCTCGAGCGATTGCACACCATCGAGATCGAGCCGGAGATGATCCGCGGGTCGCGCTTCTTCTATCCGGGCAATCGCCGCGTCTTCGACGATCCCCGCTCGTCGTTCGCCATCGACGATGCGCGCGCCTTCCTGTCGGCGAGCGGACCGCCGTTCGACTTCGTGGTCTCCGAGCCCTCCAATCCGTGGGTCAGCGGGGTGTCCGGCCTCTTCACGGTCGAGTTCTACCGGCGGGTGAAGGCGCGCCTCGCGCCCGGCGGCGTCTTCACGCAGTGGTTCCACATGTATGAGATCGACGACGCGAGCGTCGCCTCGGTCATCGCCGGGATCGACCGCGTATTCGGCGACTACCGGGTCTATAGCAGCTCCGATTCCGACCTGATCATCGTCGCCACGACGGCGGATTCACTGCCGGGCGCCGACTGGTCGGTGACGAGCTATCCGGAGCTCCGGCGCGACCTCGCGCACTTCTCGCCCCTCACGCCCGCCATCCTCGACGCGACCGTCGTCGGTGGCCGCCGCACCTTGCACCCGTGGCTCTCCACGCGCGTAGTCAACTCCGACTTCGCGCCGATACTCGATCTCAACGGGGAGCGGCTCCGCTTCCGGAACCTCTTCGCCGACGGATTCCGTGAGCTGACGGAGATGCGCTTCGATTTCGCCGCCGCGATCGAGGGGCGACGCCGCCCGCTGGGGCGCGAGCTCGACAACCCGGCGCCCGAGATCACCCGGCCGTCGACGCTCACTCGCGGCGCGCGGCTGCGGTTTGCCCGATCGATGAATGCCCGCGAGATCGGAGACACGCTCACCGAGCAGGCCGCGGCCCGGCTGGCCACGTTCGACCTCACCCTGTCGTCCGGGGCTCCTCCACTGAGCTGGTCCGACTGGCTCTCGCAGTTCTCGCGGGTCGAATCCGACCTTCACGGAGCCGCGGCCGGTGAGGCCGACGAGCAGTTCTACTCGGCCGTCCGGTCGTACCTCGGTCGAGTGAGCCCGCCATCGGGAGTCACGGCGGCGGTGGATCTCCATCACGGGCTCGCTGCCTGGGATTTCGCCGAGGCGGCGCGCGCGGGAGATACGCTGATCGCCGAGCTGCGGGCGGGCCACGTCTGGATCCCGGTCGAGCTGATTCGCCGCGGAACGGCGGTCGCGCGCGTCATGACCGGCGACTGGAACGGGGCCGGCCGCGTCTACACGTCGCTCTCGACGCTCGGAGGCACCTGGTCCATGGCCGATGGCATCCTGGAGGAATTCGTCCTCCGGAACCTTCCCGGCAGCCCCGCTACCGGCGGTGAGTCCGCCGCTCCAGCACCACCTCGTCGTTGACGATCATGTAGCGGATGACGCGCTCGCGGGCCTCGGGGAATTGCTGGATGCGATCCCGGAAGCGGTCGTTCGACACGATGGTCGCGTTGAGCTCGCGGGCGAACGAGAGGATGAAGTAATCCGCGTCGGTGCCCGCCGGCGCCTGGCGGATCGATCCCGACTCGATCATGTCCTCGTAGACCTTCGGGTCGTCGATCTGGTGACGCAGCGCGGCGTCGGCCATGATGATCGGCTCGAAGCCCTCCTCCTTCAGCTTGTCCCGCACGGCCAGGAGGTTCGCCACCAGCGGCTTCTCTCCCTCGGTCGAGTGCGCGACGTTGCTGCCGTCCACGAGGACGACGTTGCTTTCGGTCCTGCTCTCGGTCTCGCTCACCGGCGTCGGCCCTCGCGCGTGGTCGTTTTCGCCGAATCCTGCCGCGCGGAATCGGCCCGCTGCATGGCTCCCTGGATCAGCTTTGCCCGTGCCGCGTGCGCCTGCTCCATCAGGACGCCGCGGTTCGCGAGAACGGCCCGGAGGTCGGGGTCGGTCGTGTTGCCGGCCAGCGCCCCGAAGTCGACGGTGGATCTCGCGTGCACCTCGATCAGCATCTCGAGCAGCTTCGACTCACGCTCGGCCAGCGGCAAGCCTGCCTGCGTGGCGAGGAGTGAGTCGTATGGCGCGATGACCGAGGGCGCGACGGCGGGCGCCTGCGCCGGGAGTCGCCGCGCCGACGCGACCGAGTCGATCGCCGAGCGAAATGCCGCATGCTCGCGAATCTCGCTGGTCGCCAGGGCGCGAAGGGGCTCGCTCGCCCACGACTGCGCCTCGAGCCGGGCGATGCCCGGAACGGCGTCGTTCACCTGGATGGCGAGCGCGACGATGTTCGAGTCCGTCAGCCATCCGATCCGGTTCTTCATGAGGGCGTACTGGGCGACTTCGCCGGACGCGCTGTCCGGCTGTGATCCCGCAGTCGCCTGGGCCGGCTCACCATCGCGGTTGCACGCGGCAATGGCCGCGGTGAGCGCCAGCACGGCGAATGAGCTCCTGAGTCGAGGCAGCATTTCTCTCTGTCGTTCCATGCATGAGCCCGGAAAAGAAGAAACGCCCGGGCTTGTCACCCGGGCGTCAATTCAAGAGCCGCGCCGCCTGATCGGCTTACGGCGTCGCCGCAGTGCCGAGCTTGCCCTGGATCTCCTGAGCACGCTTGAGGTGCGCCTCGACGTTCGGGCGAGCCTTGGTCAGCAGATCCTTCAGCTCGGCTGCCTGCGCCGCCCCGAGCGCGGCGTCGATCGTGGCGAGGACTTCCTGGTGCATCGCGACCTCGTGGTCGATGTACCACCTGTCCCACGCCGCGCCCTTCGCCATCGAGGTCAGGCTGTCGGTGACCATCTGCGCCTTCGCCGGAAGGGAATCGTTCGCCGGCGCCGCCGGGGTCACGCCCAGCTTCGTCGCGAGATCCTGTCCCTGTTTCCGCAGCGCGTGGTGGTCGTTCGTCATCATCACGCCGAAGGCCTTCACGTCGGCGCTGGTGCCCTTCGTCGAGGCGATCTTTCCGTGCGCGCTGTCCGCCGCATTGGCCTCATCGAGCAGGGCCGCGATGTTGGCGTCCGTGAGTGCCGGCGCTGCCGGCGTCGTCGGCGTGGCCGCCGCGGCGCTGTCCGCCAGGCGGGCGGAATCCGTGTTGGCTGCGTTGTCCTTCGCGCAGGCGACGAGCACGACCGTGCCGACCGCCGCGACCAGCATGTTGATGCGCATGTTCCTGAGTCTCCGTTGAAATGCCCGATCCGGGGCACCACGCGGGAGCAAAAAATGTACGAATGGTGGCGGAAGGGGGTGGATCAGTGGATCAGTGGATCGGTGGTCGGCGGGCCGCTGAGACCGCCCTGCCGGGTTTCCCGACTCACTGATCCACCGATCCACTGATCCACCGATCCACCGATCCACTGATCCACCACGATGGCTCCATGTGTGCGTTGTTTTCCGGGCATGGAAGCACCGATTGGGCTGAAGAGCGTTTTCAATTCGCCGCGTGTCCGTGCCATGCTCCTGAGCGGCGCCGCCCTCATCACTGCCGTGCTCGCCGTGCCGTCGGTCCAGGCTCCGCCGACCACCGGCTTCGGTGAAACGATCGCCGAGGCGCCGGTGCGCCTGGTCAAGGCGGTGGAGCGCGTGGTCGAGCAGGAGCAGTATGTCGGCTTCGACACCAACATCTATCCGGGCGACCGGACGATGGCGATCTGGGCGCACGACGGCACCTACGACTGGGTGGGGTACTACCTCCCCGCGCCCTGCCACCGTGACGACTCGTGGAGCGGCAAGCGCGACACGCTCCTCAGCATGGGCTGGGGCCTCGCCGTCGTCTACGTCGGACAGCAGGTGTGGAAGACTTCGAAGAAGCCGAAGAAGGGCGCGACCTGCTCCAACTCCTTCATCAGCGAGGGCCGCGGCACCGCCGAGGGCCGCGACGCGATCTCGAAGGTGATCACCGAGGGGTTCCCGCACGGCACCGTCATCTTCCTCGACATCGAGCGCATGGACCGGATCACTCCGGCGATGAAGGCGTATTACAAGGCGTGGACGCGCGCCGTGCTCGAGGATGGCCGCTACCGGGCGGGCTATTACACCCACGCCGACAACGCGCAGGAGATCTATTCCGACGTGAAGTCGGTGTTCGTCGCGGTGAGGGACACGACCGAGCCGCCGTTCTGGATCGCAGGCCGCACGAAGATCTTCGACACCGACAAGCGGCCGACCGACGTCGGCCACGCGTTCGCTGAAGTGTGGCAGGGCCTGCTCGACGTCACGCGCACCCACCGGGGAATCCGCCTCCCGATCGACATCAACGTCTCCGGATCGCGGTCGCCGTCGGAGGTGAACGCATCACCGTAGCCCGTTAGTTTCGCCTGAGTGAACCTTTCCGCACGGCGCGGTGCCGCGCTGCTTTCCGCCGTCGTCCTCGCTGGCGCTGCCGCCCTCGTCGCGACGCGCCAGCGGCCTGACCAGCCATTCCTCCCACCGCCCGTTCCCCGCGAGCTGCGCGGCGTCTGGGTGACGCCGCTCGACGCGATGACCGGGCCCGAGTGGCCGTCGCGTCCCGGGCTCACGCCCGACCAGCAGCGCGCCGAGCTCCGCCGGCTGCTCGACGACGCGAAGGCGATCGGCTTCAACGCGATCGTCATGCACGTCCGGACCGCCGCCGACGCGATGTACCCGTCGAAGCTCGTGCCCTGGTCCGCGTTCCTCAGCGGCAAGTCCGGCGTCGGGCCCTCGCCGGCGTACGACCCGCTCGCGTTCGCGATCGCCGAGACCCACGCCCGCGGCATGCAGTTCCACGCGTGGTTCAACCCGTTCCGGGCGATGCTGCCGAACTTCCAGGGCAAGGCCGCGGCGTCCCACGTGACGCGCGCGCATCGCTCGTGGATCCGCAAGTACGGCACGCAGACGTGGATCGATCCCGGCGACCCGGCCGCGCGCGCGGCCGTCCTCCGCGAGATGATGGAGGTCGTCGACCGCTACGACATCGACGCCATCCACCTCGACGACTACTTCTATCCCTACCGCGAGCAGCAGACGGTCATCCGTCGCGTTCGCGGGCGGCGGGTGCGCGTGCGCGAGGACATTCCCTTCCCGGACGCGAGCACCTGGCAGAAGTACGGTGGCTCCCGGAACGGCTTCACCGACCGCGCGGCGTGGCGGCGCGCGAACATCGACCGGTTCGTCGAGCAGCTCTACACGAGCGTGAAGTCCCGCAAGCCATGGGTGCTCGTCGGCATCAGCCCCTTCGGCATCTGGCGTTCGGGGCAGCCGCCCGGAGTCACCGGGCTCGATGCGTACGCGGAGATCTACGCCGACGCCCGGAAGTGGCTCGCCGAGGGATGGGTCGACTACCTGGCGCCGCAGCTCTACTGGCCGCTCCAGGGGGAGCAGCGCCGTTTCACCAGGCTCGACGACTGGTGGCGCACCCAGAACCCGAAGGGCCGCGCCATCTGGCCCGGACTCTTCGACGCGCAGGTCGCCGTCGGGCGTGAAGGATGGTCGGTGAGCGAGATCTCGGCGCAGATCGAGCGGCTCCGCCTCGCGCGCGAGGCGACCGATGAGAGCAACGGCCACATCCACTTCCGCATGAGCGCCGTGCTCGCGCGGAATCACGCCATCGGCGAGAGCCTGCGGACCGGCGTGTACGCCGAGCCCGCGCTGTTTCCCGCGACGCCGTGGCTTGGGGCGTCTCCACCCGCCGCGCCACGGGTGACACAGACCATTCTCGAGGCGCTGGAAGTCGCGCCGGGCGATCCGACGACGATTGCCTGGTGGATGGTCCAGACGCTCGGGACGGATGGACGCTGGCGCATGACGCTCCGCCGCGGCACCGACCGGCGCATCGCCCTCAACGCGCTCGGCGACCTCGGTGGCCGGCGCATCGCCGTCACCGCCATCGATCGGGCGGGTCAGGCGAGCGGCTACACGCTGTTCGATCTGCAGTAGCGCCGTCCGGTCATCCCGAGCGCAGTTCGGGATGACGAGACCGCGAGGCTAGCTGTCCGTCGGCGCTTCCGGCCCCAGCGTGACCGTCGTCAGCGCGTGCTCGGCGATCGCCCGCATGCGCTGATCCTGGTTCCGGCGCAGGCCCCGGATGTTCCGGCGAACCCGCCGCGACGCCATCGGCACGAAGATGCGCGCGCAGTCGAGCTGCGCCTTCGCGGCTTCCTCGCTCCCCGCCCGCTCGATCTCCCACGTCGTCCGGGAGAGCACGGCCACCGCGAGGAAGATGTCGATGGCGGCGTTGGCCATCCGCTCCTGCTGGAACTGGCGCTCGATGATCTTCTTCCCGGAGCGGAGGATGGTGTCCTCCACCGCCAGCGCGAAGTCGTGCACCAGGTCGGCCACGGCGTCGGCTTCCTTCTCCAGCCTCGGATGCACCTTCGTGAACTTCGCCTTGGTGACCTGGCGCTTCGCGCGGCCGGCCACGTACGAGCCGATCGCGCCGAGCGACTGGATCGGATGCTTCATCGCCTCGCCCAGCGTCTTGAGGCGCTCGCCGGGCTGCTGGAGGCCCATCAGCGCGATGAGCGCGCGGAGGATCTCGTTCGTGCCCTCGAAGATGAGGTTGATCCGTGAATCGCGGACCGCCTGCTCGTACGGATACTCCTTCGAGTATCCGATGCCGCCGGCGATCTGGAGCGCCTCGTTCGACGCCCGGAACGCGAGCTCGGAGCCGAACACCTTGCAGGCCGCCGTCTCGAGCGAGAAGTCGACGCCGCCACGGTCCACCATCTCGGAGCAGAGGAAGACGCCGGCGTCGAGCGCATAACACTCCGCCGCCGCCATCGCGATCTTCTTCTGGATCATCTCGAACGACGCGATGGGCCGGCCGAACTGCTCGCGCTGGTTGGCGTACCTGATCGCCTCCTCCATGATCCGCCGCGCGCCGCGCGCCGAACCGGCGGCGAGGCCCAGCCGCCCGGAGTTCAGCACCTCGAGCGCGATGTGGAATCCGTTGCCGACGTCGCCCAGCCTGTCCCCGACCGGCACCTTCACGTTCTCGAAGAACACCGCGCGCGTATCCGACGCCTTGATGCCCATCTTCTCCTCGATCTTGCCGAGGGAGATGCCGGGCGCGTGCGCGTCGACGATGAACGCCGTCACCCGCTGCTTCGTCTTGCCGTCGACTTCCACCGCCACCTTGGCGAAGACCGTGAACAGGTCGGCGTAGCCGGCGTTCGAGATCCAGATCTTGGTGCCGGACAGCAGGTAGTGCGTCCCGTCGGCCGAGAGGGTGGCGGTGGACTTCATCGCCTGGGCGTCGGAGCCGGACCCGGGCTCGGTGAGGCAGAACGCGGCGACGAGCTCTCCCGACGCGCACTTCGGGAGGTACTTCTTCTTCTGGTCCTCGGTGCCGAAGAGGACGATGCCCTTGCAGCCGATCGACTGGTGCGCGCCGAAGTAGACCGTCAGCGCCGGGTCGATCGATCCGATCTCGCCGAAGATGCGGTTGTACACCTTGGCGGACGCGCCGAAGCCGCCGTACTCCTCGGGGATGCTGAGCCCCATGACCCCGAGCTCGTGCAGGCCCTGGCGGACGCCGTCGGGGAACTTCGCGTCATGGTCGAACTTCTTCGAGTCGACGTTGTCGGCGGCCCAGGAGCGCAGCGAGTCGAGGATCGCCGCCAGCGAATCGCGATCCTCGGGCGGCATGACCGGATACGGAAAGACGAGATCCTCCCGGATCTCGCCCAGAAAGATGCCCTTCGTAAATGAAGGGTTCTTGTCGGGATCTGCGAGGTGCGCCATTGGAGGGCGGAGGATGGAGGGCGGAGGGCGGAGGTATCGGAGTGTACGCACCCCCGGCCGGACTACAAGTCCGATTTCCTCCGTCCTCCGCCCTCCGCCCTCCGCCCTCCGGCCTAGTGGTTCGAGTCGACCCCGCCCCACTCCTCGGCGATCTTGTGCAGCGTGCGCGCCGCGCGGAGGTGGTCCGCCGGCAGCACCGCGCCCGGCATCACCTCGTCCACCAGCTGGTTGTCGCGCTTGTACAGGTCGTTCCCGAAGAACAGCTTGCCGTCGTTCACGTAGGTCGTGAAGTACGTGATGTACACCGGGATCTTCTGCTTGAGCGTGATCGTCTTGTTGTCGCCGCCGCCGTTCATCATCTGGTGAACGCGGTCGAGATCCCACCCCAGCACGTAGGCGGCCATCTCGTCAGGCTTCTCCAGGCGGATGCAGCCGTGGCTGAAGGCCCGCACGTCCTTCTCGAACAGCTCGTCGTTCGGCGTGTCGTGCAGGTAGATGTTGAAGTCGTTCGGGAACAGGAACTTCACGAGGCCCAGCGCGTTCGTCGGGCCCGGCCTCTGGCGGATGCGCGTGGCGCCGCCGTCCCGGTAGTACTCGTAGTTGCCCGCCGCGAGCTGCTCGGGCGACTTGTTCGCGAACTCGTTCGCCTGGATCGTCGGCGTCACGTTCCAGTAGGGACGGAAGACGACGTACTGCATCGAGTCGGCGAAGACCGGGGTGGCGCGCCCCTCGTATTCCATCCCGACGATCACCTTCATCTCGAGCGATTTCCGCCCGCTGTCGTAGGCGGCCACCTTGAAGGCGGGCACGTTCACCATGATGTACCGGCTCCCGAGCGCGCGCGGCATCCAGCGGTAGCGCTCGAGGTTCGCGGCGATCTGCGCGGCGCGGTACTGCGGCGCGACGTTCATCGCGTCCACCGTCTCCGGGTTCAGCGTGCCCGTGACCGCGATGCCGTGCCGGCCCTGGAACTCGGAGACCGCGTCAGACAAGGCCTTCGAGAATACCGACGGCGACGCGGGGCTCTCGGGCGCCGGGGTGGTCGGAGCGGGCTGGCGTGCCGCCGTATCCGTCGTCGACGCGAGCTGCTTGTTGGAATCCGCGGGCGCCTCGGAGTTGCCGATCGCGTAGCCTTCCTCCATCAGGCGGGAGGTGATTGCCGCGATGCGTTCGGGAGAGTCGCTCTGGCCGCGCTTGAGCGACTTGCCCGCCGGCACCTTCGTCCATCCCTTCTCGGCGTGCTTCCGGTAGAAGGCGAGCTGCGTCCGCAGCGAATCGTAGCCTTCGTCGAGCGGACGCATGAGGGCGATGGCGCGGTCGAGCTGATCGGCGCGCAGTGACCGGAACAGCGCGCTGTCGACCTTCTCTTCCCGCCCGGAAATGTGCCAGCTCTGGTTGACCGATTTCGGGTCGACCTGACCCGTCATGAGGTCCTCACCGAGGGCGACGTAGGCCGCCGTCAGCAGCACGTCGACTTCCGCGAGCTGCTCCGCGGTCGCGCTGTCGGAGCGCGTGATCGCGTCGATCGCCCCGCCGAGCTGCTCGAGCGGATAGCCGTCGAGACGGAGCCCGTCGGACGTGCCGTCGGCCAGCGCGTACAGCATCGCTCCCGCGCGCGGCTTGTCCAGGCCATCGGCGGTCAGCCAGAGCGGGACGCCCTGGTAGTTCTTGTAGAGTCGCTGCGCGTGCTCCCAGGTGTCTTTCGGGAGTGGCTTCGGGGCGTCTCCGGACATCCGTGCCTCGATCGCGGTCTTGATCGCGGCCCCGGGAACGCCCTTCACCGACTCGACGCCGGCCGGGGTCCAGGTCAGGGCGATCTCGCCACCCGCCTGGTCGATGATGACGTCCTTCTTGCAGGCCGTCAGCGCCAGGCCGGACAACGCGACGCTCAGGCATCCGCGAATGATTCGTGTGTGTGAGAGTCGCATCTATTTGGAGGCCGGAATCGGGAGATGAACGTGAGTAGGTCCGATGTAGAGGCGAAATGCGGGCCAGCACGCTGGCCCGCCTTTTGAATTAGCCCCAGATCGATCGGCCCGGATGTCCGGGTAATGCAGCGACCAGAAACCCAAGAGCACCACATGCTTTCCGGTAATCGCCCGACCAACAGCAATCGCTCGCGCGCCTTCGGCCCCCAGGGAGTCTCGTCCGAGCGCCGCAACCGGCGCCATCTTCGGGAGCTCTGCGACGAGGTGCTTGCATCCTACCGCGTCGCCAGCGATCGCGACGTGATCTCCGACGCCGAGCGCGCCGACGCGCGGATGATCCTGGCGCGGTTCGCGCCGCTCGGACTGGCGCGATAACGAAAGGCGGAACGGGGCCGGAAACGCGCCGTTCGTGTTTCCGGCCCCGTCGCCTAGGGGAACTTCGCGGGGGAAGTCGTGGGCGACCAGCAGTAGATCGCGCCCGTCTGTATCACCGCGCACGACTTCGAGGGAAGCCCCAGGCTGGCCGCGCTGCTCGCGACCGCCAGGGAAACCACTGGCTCCGGCAGGGCCAGCGTCACCGGAGAAGCCGTCGGCTTCGTCCAGCAGTCCACGGCCCCGTCACTCCTGACCGCGCAGAGCTCGGGTCCAGCGTCGGCCTTCGCGAGCGATACATACGTCCCGCCGCCGGCGACCGGCGTTGGGGTCAGCACGCAGTCGGGGTCTGACTCGGCGCACAGGGACTGCGCCGACTGAGTGCCACCATAGCCCCAGCACAGCACCCTGCCGGTCGTGTCCAGCGCGCAGGTGGACGTCCGTCCGACACCTATCGTCGTGAGCTTCGCTTGCGTAGCGACCCTGACTGGGCTGAGCCGCGTGACGGTGTCCGCGGTGCCGATGCCCAGATTGGCCCTGACGTTGCTTCCCCAGCAGTACGCGTCGCCGATCACGTCGATCGCGCAGGAATGAGCGATCCCAGTCGCGAACGCCTTGACCGTCATGCCGTCGGCAATCACCGTGGCCGTTGTGGCGTCGAAGCAGTAAGCCTTGTCGTCCTTCGCGATGCCGCAGCTCGTGTTGGGTGAGCTGGGCGACGACAGGGCCGCGGGGTGCATGGCGAGCGACCTCAGGGTCCGGCCCAGCGCCGCCCTTTTCGGCGCCACGCCGAAGCCCTGCCCCCAGCACCAGGCCTCTCCAGCCGCCGTCAGCGCGCAGGTGCGGCCACAGATGCCGAAGGCGAAGCCTTCATAACACGCATAGCCCGCGGTCGCGACCTGCGTGAAGCCGACGCTGGTTCCCACCGGAAGCGGCGTCGGATTCCCGTCGTTCCCGCCGTACTGACAGGCGCTCCCGTTGCACTTGCCGAGCGTGTAGGCGCCAAGCGCGCCATTGAAGTTGCCACCCCAGCACCACGCGAGATCGTCGACGGTCAGCGCGCAACCGTATCCGGAGCTGAGCGAAAGCTTCCTGAACTCGAGGTCGACCGCCGTGATTGCGATCGTGGCCTGCTTGTCCCTGTACGATACGGTGACGGTCCCGCTCCCCGGCGCCGAGGCCTTGACCACGAGCGCGCGCCAGCCGCGCGACCCGAGCTCCCACGTCGCGCTCAGTGGTCCCGTTGGGGAAATCGCGATCGGGCCGGTGTCGACGGGCCAGCCAAAATTCGGGTTGCCGAAATAGACCGTCGTGCCGATGCGAACAGAGCCGGGGCCGGTGACAACGACCGGGCTCGTGGGATACTGGAGCTTGATGGAGTCGATGTAGGCTCCCGACGATTTTCGCTGCATCACGATGCTCGTCGTGTTGATGCCGGCACCGAGCGTCACCGGATGCTTCACGTCGTCGTACCCGTTCAGGGTCGCGAGAATCTCGATTGGCCCGGACGGCAGCCCGGTCAGGACGAACCGCCCTCCGTTCGACGTGGTCGCGAACTTCCTCCCGACGCTCAGGATGACGCCGTCGAGCGTCCCTCCGTCATAGCGACGAACCACACCTTCCAGGGTCGCCGGACCGTCGACCACTTCCGCGCAGCCGCATGCGACGACCAGCACGAGCGCCGGCACGAGCTCCCGA